>JAQGLQ010000565.1 GCA_028292785.1 Noviherbaspirillum sp.
TTGAATCCATCAGCTCTTATCAGAGTCGAACTCCCTACGACCATCCAATGAATAATCAGATCACTTCATTTCCCATCATTGATATCGATAAGCAGAATTCCTGGCTTGTTCAGTCGAACTCCAATGATGAAATTTTGCAAGCGCTTAAGTCCGACGCGTCATTTCCGCATAATCAGGTGCAAAAAGATGCGCTGAACCAGCTCATGAACACAAGACCGGGCGAGGTACTCAGCGCCATCCTTCTAGGGACACGCAAGGATTGGCAATCGCTGGCCGACGATTACTGCGGCGACATGACCTCGAATGCCTTGGCAGAGGTGCTGGACTCGCTGTTGCGGAGTTCGGATTTGATCGAGGACCGCTTGCCGAAATGCCGCTATTTTCTGGCGCGGAAATTCGATGAATCGAAAGTCTCGGGGTGCATATTCCGATTGGCGGCAGAAGATCATCTGGAAGCCATCAAGATGATGATCGAAGTGGATAAAAAATTAATTGAAACGTCGAGCTTCGTCGTTAACAACGACACGGTTTCGCTTCTTCATTTCGCTATCCTCGATGAGAAATTTGAACTTGCCCAATATTTGTTCGAAGCCGTACCTTCCTTGATTGACGGGCGAACGAGCAAGGGAAGAACGATCCTCCATGCAGCAATTTTTTCGTCGTCCCCCGGCCTTATAAAAGACGTGCTTAGCAAGCGGCCCGACTTCGCCTATGAATACGATCATACCGATGATGGCTTTACAACCCTGCAATACGCCGTTTTACGAGGTTCAAAATTAGCGTTCACGGCGCTTCTCGAGAACGTAAAAGATCCGAGGCACCTTGTCTTCATGCGTGAAAGAAACCAGGGTTTCACCGTGCTCCATGTTGTCGCTTCCAAGAAGATGTCCGGGCAAAGCCAAGAATGCAGGAATAACGAATTTTTCTTGATGCACCTTATGGAAAATTATTCGAGCCTGTTGACCCAGTATGCCAATCATGGATTGACCGCGATGCATGTGGCAAGCGCCTACGGGGATGTCCGTACGGTCCAACTGCTTTTCAAACATGTGCCCTATCTGGTATTAAAAAAAGACGAGCTTCTTTACACGCCGTTGGAAAGCGCGGTCAACAGCAACAATATGCCCGCGATCGATTTCTTGCGGCAGGTTCTGGAAAACGATACATGGGAAAATAGCGGGCAATCATTGATTGAGGCCATGATCAAGGCTTTATCAAAAAATAACACCAGAATTGCGTCGGAATTATGGGCTGCTGCATGTAAATCGGATGGCCCCGACATGCTGAACTGCTGGGCTTTCGTTGAATCGGTTATTAGTGCTGGCGAAACCACGATGGCCGGCAAGCTGCTGGAGATCGCTCCCGGCCTCCTTGTAACAAAAGGCGCCGGCGGTCGAACGACATTGCATATTGCCGCGGCAGCCGGCCGATTGGACATGATAAAGATCATTGTCGGCTTCAAGAAGGGAAAAGAAATGATGGAGGCGAAATCGGATGGAAACCTCCGTCCGATCGATGTCGCACTCCGCCGAGGGCATTTCGACATTGTGGAATATCTGCTTTCAAATAATAAGAATTTATCCAAGCAGTTTTTCAGTATCGCCCCCCTCTTTAAGGAAAAAGAGAACAACGAAGCGCGCGACAAGCTCGCAATCACGATCGCGGAGAATGATTATCGCGATTTCTTTTCAAAGAAAAATGGAGCCAATCAGTTCATCAAGAAACTGAAAGCAAAGGACTTGAGCGACGAAGAAGTCGCACAACGATTGGTGGCATTCGTGATGTGGGCGGAAGCATCAAAGCTTGGGGTAGGCGCCCAATACGACGAATTGGCAGCGATGTTCAACGGCGTTTGGGTTGCGCCGGCCTCCCGCTGGGTCGGCATTCGAAAAGAAGCCGCCGCGCTTCTTCAACAGGCCGGTCTTGACAAAGGCGTCTGGGACTCGCCGCTGGCAAAGTACATGGCCAGCCACCTGACCGTGCCGGGGCTGAAGTCGGATTCAAGCGGCAATGACAGTATCGCTATTGTGCGCAGCGGCACCGTCACCAATCGGACAGACTTCAATAATGAAAGCGGCAAGTCATTGATGGAAATGATATCCACCGTCGATAGCCATGAAATCTTTTCACCAATGCAGAGTCAGCAGGATGACAAGGACCTGACCCGGAATACGGATTTTTTGCGAACTATACAGAGTGAAGAATTTTTCCTGGAGTCCCAGAGCATTGAAAAGCTGCAGTTGAAATTCAATCTGGACGCGGTTCCTTATTTTCCAAACAAGCGATCGGCATCGATAGGCGATGCGTACTCGATGCTCGATCGCGGAGACGTTCCATTCAAGTTCGAAGATTACGGCGCCTACCTCTGGGGCTAGTTCCTCGCAGCGTCATTCGGAAGCGCTCCAGGCGCCACCGGCAATCCGATGCGCGGCAGCCAGCGGCGCAGGCAGGGACTGGTCACCACCGTCGAGACGATCGCCATGATGACCAGCATGGTGAACATTTGCTGTGAAATCACGCCGAGGTCGTAGCCGACATTGAGCACCACCAGTTCCATCAGGGCGCGGGTATTCATCATGATGCCGAGGATATGGGATTCATGCCGGTTCATGCCGGCGGCCCGCGCCGAGAAATACGCGCCGCCGTATTTGCCCGCCGTCGCCAGCAGGATGATGAGCGCACACCAGCCCCAGGCCGCCATGCTGTCGAGTCCGCCGATGTTGGTCCGCAGGCCGGTATAGGTAAAGAAAATCGGCAGGAAGAACACTGTCACGAACGGGCCGATGCGGGCCTTCCATGCTTCGACGAAGTCTGTTTCGTCATGCAGGATCACGCCCGCCATGAAGCCGCCGAAAATCGCGAAGATGCCGAGCTGGTAGGTCGCCATCGAAGCGACGAACACGACCGCCAGCACGATGCCGAGCAGATGATTCGACAGCCCTTTGCGCTTCACGTCGAAGCGCTGCACCATCCGCTTGAGCAGCGGGCGTACCACGAACCAGCACAGCAGCAGGAAGCCGAGCACCATGCCGACCTTCAGGCTGAAGCTGGCGCCGTCGAAGTTCGACACGGTGAGCGTCGTCACCATCGCCAGCAGCAGCCAGCCGACCACGTCGTTGATCGCCGCGGCGCTGATCGCGATCACGCCGATCTCCGTGCGCGTGATGTTGAACTCGATCATGATGCGTCCCAGGATGGGCAGCGCGGTGATCGAGAACGCCGTCGCGACGAACAGCGCCGATGCGGTCTGGTTCGCGGCCGGAGAAAGAATCGGCGCGCCGTAGTAGCCGACCAGCAGGCCCAGCCCGAACGGCAGCAGCAGGCTGGCGATCGAAATCCACAGCACCGCCTTCCGATTGCGCCGCTCGGTCAGATGCCCGAAATCGAACTCGAGTCCGATCTGGAACATCAGCAGTCTCAGGCCGATCTGTGACAGCATCTGCATCGGTTCCTGCGCGACGGGACGGAACACGGCGGCGAACGTATCGGGCGCGACCAAGCCGAACAGCGAGGGCCCGAGCAGGATGCCGATGATGATTTCGCCGACCGCGGCCGACTGGCCGACACGCACCGCGATCTCGGTGCCGATACGCGCCGCGAGCACGATCACGGTGAGCTGCACCAGAACGAAGAAAAGCAGGGCTTCGGTCTTGTGGACGGATACGGTATTGTGAATCTCGGCTGCAACGCTCATGGCACCTTCAAGTCAAAAATGGAATCTGAACTGCCGGACCTGCAAAAAGACACCGAACAGGGTCTTAGATAAGCCCGCCGTTTACCGAAATGATTTGCCCGGTAATATACGCCGCCCGTGCGGACGCCAGGAAGCTGACAAGGTCCGCAACTTCCTCCGGCTTGCCGGCGCGCTTCATCGGCACCATGCGCTCGATCGTCGCGGCGTCGAAGGCGCCCTCGATCATGTCGCTGTCGATGATGCCGGGCGCCACCGCATTGACCGTGATGCCGCGGCTGGCGAGTTCCAGCGCGAGCGATTTGGTCGCCGCGTTGAGCGCGCCCTTGGCCGCCGCATAATTCACCTGGCCGCGATTGCCCGTGAGCGAAGCGACCGACGACATGTTGACGATGCGGCCCCAGCGGCTGCGGATCATCGGCATGGTCAGCGCGCGGGTCACGTGATAGAAGCCGTTGAGCGATACGTCGATGACGCGATGCCATTGTTCATCGCGCATGCCGGGGAACACCGCATCGTCATGGATGCCGGCGTTATTCACCAGGATCTGGATCGGCTCGTCATCGACCAGCGGCTGCAGCACGGACGCAACCGCCTGCGCATCGGTGACATCGAACACCAGCACTTCCGCGCTGCCGCCGCCGGCGAGTATCGCGTCGGTCACCGCCTGCGCTTCATCGCGGCGACGATTGGCATGCACGAATACATGGTGACCTT
>JAQGLQ010000584.1 GCA_028292785.1 Noviherbaspirillum sp.
ACCAGGCGCGGATGCATCAGGATGAACCAGCCGTCGGTATTGTCCTGCGTGGTCCCGGTCTTGCCCGCGAGGTCGCCATACAGGCCGAACTGCGAAATCACCGGCTGGCCGGTTCCCTGGCGAACCGCGCCGCGCATCATGTCGATCAACTCTTCGGAAGTCTTTTGCGACAATTCACGCTCGGCCTTGGTGGAGAACTCGACCAGCACGCGGCCGCTGCTGTCTTCCACTCGGGTGACGATGATGGGCTTGCGATATTCACCGCCGCTGGCGATGGTCGCGTAGGAGGCTGTCATTTCCAGCAGCGTCACAGGGCTGGTGCCCAGCGCCAGCGACGGCACGGCGTGCAGCGCGCTCTGGCGCACGCCGGCGCGGCGCGCGAAGCCGGCCGTCTTCGCCGGGCCGACTTCCTGCATGACCTGCGCCGTGATGGTGTTCTTCGAAAAGATCAGTCCATCACGCGCGGTCATCTGCCGTCCGGTTGCGGGCGATATGTCTTCGGGACTCCAGACCGTGCCGTCCTTCATTTTGATGGCCGGCACCTCGTCCTTGAACAGTTTGTCGGGCGCCATGCCCTGCTCCAGCGCCGCGCCATACACGAAAGGCTTGAAGGTGGAGCCGGGCTGCCGCTGCGCCCGCGCCACATGGTCATACTGGTCGGTGTCGAAATCGCGGCTGCCGACCCATGCCTTGACGTCTCCCGAAAGCGGATCGATCGCCACGAATCCACCCTCGAGCCGGGTCTTCGCGCCGCGCAGCTTGGCCATGAATTCGGCATCTGCCTTCAGGTTCGCCAGCGCAGCGGCGGGGTCGGCGCCGGACGCGACCGCGTTGCGATAGGAAGCGGACTCGCGCACGAAGGCATCGACCAGATTGGTTCTGGAATTCCAGAAATGTCCGAAAGGCTCGATGCGGCGACGCATGCCGGCATAGGTTCCGGCACTGGTCGACAACAACCGCTCGGAGCTCAGCCCCCATTCGACGTCGGCCACGGTCTGCATGGCGTCGAGCTGCCGTTTCACCGCCTGGTTCGCCGCCGCCTGCAAGCGGGAATCGATGGTGGTGTACACCTTCAGCCCATCGGAATAAATGTTGTAATCGTTGCTGTCGGCCCATTCCGTCAGCCACTTCCTGACGTGCTCGGCGAAATGCGGCGCCGCGCCGCGCGCTTCCAGCTGGCGTTCGAAATCGAGCCGTATCGGGCGCCCCTTCAGCGATGCGAAGCTGACTTCGGTCAGGACGCCGCGCTTGACGATCTGCGACAGGACGACATTGCGGCGCGCCGTCGCGCGTTCAAGATTGAGCATCGGATTGTAGTAGCTGGTGCCCTTGAGCATGCCGATCAGGGTGGCGCTTTCCAGTACGCTCAACTTCGACGCGGGTTTGTCGAAATAGGTGCGCGCCGCCATTTCGATGCCGAAGGCGTTGTACAGGAAAGGCACCGTATTGAGATAGGTTTCCAGTATCTCCTGCTTGGTATAGGCGTGTTCTATCTTGAGCGCCGTGATGGTTTCCTTGATCTTGCGCGTGATCGAACGCTTGCGCCCGATCTCCTCGGGATACAGATTGCGCGCAAGCTGCTGCGTAATGGTCGAACCGCCTTCCACCCTGCCGCTCAGCGTGCGGAGCACGGCGCCGCCCATGCGACGGAAGTCGATGCCGTGATGTTCGTGAAAGCGGTGATCTTCGGTCGCGATCAGCGCATTGATCACATGCGGCGATACCTTGTTCAACGGAATCCATTCGCGGTTGAAGCGCTTGTACGTGGCGAGCCGCTGGCCATCGACCGAGATCAGGACGCTCGGCTGTTCCGCTTTCGCCTTCGTCAGGTCGGCGATGCTGGGCGTGAACGGGATCAGCACGAGTGCGTACAGGCATAGCAACAGCAATCCGGCGACGCCGGCGGACGCAAGTGTCTTGAGGCCCGCGCCGATACGTGCGCGCCGGCTCGAGGCCGGATCGAAAACGGTCCTCGCATAGCCCGCGACGCGGCGCAATATGCGTTCCGGTAAACGCGGAGAGGGCGCGTCGGGCGCGGTGTTGTGATCCTGTTCCAAAATCTTTCCTGCTGTGAGCCGATGCCGGATTGTAAGCGGGATTGGGGCGGACGGTCGTCGCATGGCAATTTCTTGCGCGCGAACCCGCCAACGGGACCTTGAACTCTTGAAAAACTGTCATGTCCTATCCCGACATCAATCAATTACTATCAGGAGCTTTCATGAAAGCATTGGTATGGCACGGTAAGAGCGATATCCGTTGCGACAATGTTCCCGACCCGACCATTCTCGATTCGCGCGATGTGATCATCAAGGTGACATCGACCGCGATCTGCGGCTCGGACCTGCACTTGTACAACGGCCTCAATCCAACCATGGAGTCGGGCGACATCATGGGACATGAGCCGATGGGAGAAGTGGTCGAGACCGGCAGCGCGATCACGAACCTGAAAAAAGGCGATCGCATCGTCGTGCCCTTCACCATCTCGTGCGGCACCTGCTTCTTTTGCCAGAAGACCCTGTTTTCGCTGTGCGACAACACCAATCCCAACGAAGAGATCGCGCGCAAGGCCCTCGGCCACTCGCCGGCGGGACTGCTCGGCTTCTCGCACATGTTCGGCGGCTATGCGGGCGGTCAGGCGCAATATCTGCGCGTGCCGTATGCGGATGTCGGGCCGATCAAGATTCCCGACGGCATTCCCGATGAAAAAGTATTGTTCCTGTCCGATATCTTCCCGACCGGATACATGGCGGCGGAAAACGCCGAAATCGAACCGGGCGACACGGTCGCGATCTGGGGCTGCGGTCCGGTCGGGCAATTCGCAATTCAAAGCGCATGGATGCTGGGCGCCGAGCGCGTGATCGCGATCGACCGCGTACCGGAACGCCTGCAGATGGCGGCGAAATACGGCAGAGCGGAGACCATCAATTTTTCGGAAATCGATGGTTCGGTCTACGACAAGCTGATGGAGATGACCGGCGGTCGCGGCCCCGATAGTTGCATCGATGCGGTGGGCGCCGAAGCGCATGGCACGGGCGCGGTCGACGCGGTGCTGGATCGCGCCAAAATGGCGGTATATCTTGCCACCGACCGGCCGCATGCGCTGAGGGAAACCATGATGGCGGTGCGCAAGGGGGGCACCATCTCGGTACCCGGAGTGTATTCGGGATTCCTCGACAAGGTGCCGTTCGGCGCCGTGATGAACAAGGGCGTGACGATCAAGACGGGGCAGACACATGTGCCGCGCTATCTGGAAAAGCTGCTGAACAAAATCGGCGAAGGCGAAATCGACCCGTCGTTCGTGATCACGCACCGGCGTCCGCTTGAAGACGGCCCCGACCTTTACAAGACCTTCCGCGACAAGGAGGACGGCTGCGTCAAGGTTGTGCTGAGACCCTGGTAACCATGCATCGCCAGGCCGGGATTGCAGCCAGGGTCAACCCGGCCTATCGATATCCGCCGCGATGCATCTTCCGCAGCGCGACGGTAGTGCGTTCAACCAGCAGCGAATTGCGTTCGAGGGCGGTCCGCTGGCAGATGTGACGGATGGTGTGGTGGTCACCCAGTACCATGAGCTTTTCCCTGGCGCGCGAAAACGCGGTATAGAGTATGCCGCGATGGACGAATGCGGGCGAGCCGTTGGTGCAGATGAAGATCACCTGGCGGTATTCCGACCCCTGGGCGGCATGTACCGTCATCGCATAGGCCAGCCCGAGATTTTCCACCGCCTTGCCGGGATAGCGGATCTCTCGTCCATCGTCGAGTTCCAGACGCAGGAACAGAACGTTGGTGCCGGCGGCGTCGGTGACGCATCGCGTGACGAAGCCGGTATCGCCGTTGACCACGTATTCCGATCTGGTTTCGCCGTCGGCCGCCGTTTCCTGTTCGAGCAGCAGGTTTTTCCTGATGATGATGCGGTCGCCCACGCGCAGGCTGGTGCCGGGTATGCGCTCGCCTTCCGGATTCATGGTCTGCCGCAATACTTCATTCAGATAAGTGGTGTTCCAGCCCGGTATTTGCGTATCCCCCTTGCGGCGCGGCATGAGCAGTCCTACCTTGTCGATGCCGCATGCCTCGACAGCGTCGAGATAGGCATTGACCACGCGTGTGATGCCGACATCGTTGGGCGCCGGCAGCGCGCGCGAGAAGCTGACTCCCGGACGGTCCTCGCAATCGACCGTGCCGCGGCCGCATTGCTGCACCACGTCGAGGATGCCGCCGTCGTTGCGGTGCGGCTGCTCCAGGCGATGATGGTCGCCGGGAAGCGCCAGCAGATCGGCCAGCACCTGGCCCGGGCCGACCGACGGCAGCTGTCCGGTGTCGCCGAGGAAAATGATGTGGCAGTCCGGCGGCAACGCGTCGATCAGCGCACGGGTGAGCGCGAGGTCGTCCATCGACGATTCATCGGCCACGACGATATCGGCTTCGAGCGGATTGTCCTCATTGTGGGTAAAGCCCTCCTCGGTGACGCCGAGCAGGCTGTGGATGGTGGACGCATTCAGGCCGAAGCGCATGACGCGCGCGGCCAGCACCTTCGCCGCCTTTCCGGTGGGCGCGCAAAACGCGATCTTTCTGTCACGCACCACATGTACCAGGATTTCCATCAATGCCGTCTTGCCGCAGCCGGGACCGGCGGTCAGCGTATGCGTCAGATGGGTGGACGTGAGAATGCCCTTCAGCGCCTTGCGCTGGCTGTCGTCGAGGTGGAAATCCTCGCCGAGACTGCGCTCGGCCATGTCGATTTCATGCTCGAGCGAGGCTTCGTCGAGCGTGCGTATCGGTTCGGCGATACGCAGCGCGCGCCGCGCGAGATTGTTCGCCAGCGCCGTCTCGCAATGGTAAAGATGGCGGGGATAATACCGGCCCTTGTCGAGAACGATGGGTTCCTTGTTCGCCATGGCGGCCGCCATGGCCTTGTCGGGCGAGACATCGGGATCGTAGGCGACGATGCGGTCGCTGATGTCATCCAGCGTCAGAAAGGTATGGCCGTTGCGCTCGCAGCCTTCGCGCAGCGCATGAGTCGCCAGCGCCGCCAGCCGCGCGTCATGAAAGCGCGGAAAGCCTATGCTGCGCAAGGCGATCTCGTCAGCGGCGGCAAACGCGTAGCCGTCGACATCGCGGATCGGCGCATAAGGATTTCGGGAAAACACGGCCCATGCATCGCGCACCGGTTCCGCCGATTGCGCGACCAGGGCATGCAGCCATTCGGCGACGCGACGCAATACCGGGTGGCGAATGTTCGCCGCGCCCACGCGGGTCGACAGATCGCGATAGATGAGGGACTTCAGATCGAGGTCGCCGGCGGCCTGGACCCTGCGTTTGGTGACGGTAGAGAAATCGAGGGATAGCGGATTGCTGACCAGCGTATCGCGCAGCAGATCGAGCCTTTCCCTGTGGCGCTCGACGAGCTTCCTGGCCGTCACCTCGCCGCAGCCCTTGAAGTTGCGCTGCAAGTGGCGAATCAATGCGTCTTCGGAACAGGGGATATCGATGGTCGCGACCGCCACGGAGATCTGCTTGCCGTACTTCGCATGGTGAACGATGCGCCCTTCCAGGCTGTAGCGATTGCCTTCCGCGAGACCTACCAGCGCCTCGCCGACGCATCGGAGCATCGTGCCGTCGTCGAGACGCACCTTGCCATGTCCCCACTTTTCGTTATAGATGGAGAGGGAAGCGAGAACGCCTGCGACGTGGTCCATGAACGGTGGGGAGGGGCTCCGGAATTGGTAAAAGACCGTGTTCATTGACCGCCCGGGCCGTCCGGACGGTCAGGACGGTCAATGAACAGGGAAGATGCTGCGGTGATCCGGTCAATGGCGACCGGCGACATCAGAAAGGAATGGCGTCGTCTTCGACCTCGACCTGCGGCGCCTGGCTACGGCTGGTGTGCGGGGATGCGCCGGCATTGTGCCTGCCGGAGTCGCCGTCGGCGTCGATGCCGGAGGGACGCGCGCCGAGCATGCGCATGTCGTCGGCGACGATTTCCACCGTATAGCGTTCGACGTCATCCTTGCCAGTCCACTTGCGGGTCTGCAGGCGGCCTTCGATATACACCAGCGAGCCTTTTTTCAGATACTGGCCGGATATCTCGGCGAGCTTGCGATAGAGAACGACGCGATGCCACTCGGTCGACTCTTTCTTTTCACCGGTGACCTTGTCTTTCCAGGCTTCCGTGGTCGCGAGCGCGAGATGCGCAACCGCGTCGCCATTGGCGGTGGTACGCATTTCCGGGTCGCGTCCCAGATAGCCGATCAAGGTGGCTTTGTTCAGTGTTGACATGTCATTCTCCTGGTTGAACTACGACTACGTGGGCTAATGGATCTCGAGCCGAATGCCCTGTTCGGCGCGCGCGCCCGGCACCGGGATGCCGGCCTTCAGCGACGCCGCGATCGCTTTCTTGTCCGGTACCGGCGGCGGCGGTTCGCGATACACCAGATAGGCCGGCGGCAGATCGGCTTCGCGCTCGATGACCACTGCCGGCGGATTCTTCTTGATCGCCAGCGAGAACAACGCGGTGGTCACCTTGTCGCGCTGCGCGGTCCGCATCAGATCGAGAATCAGCCGACGACCCTGCTCGGCCGCGCGTTGCAGTCCCGCATGCCGCGCTTCGAGGCCGGCGATGGTCTGCTCGACGCCGCGGGAAGCGGCTTCGAGATTGCGCACCATCTTCGCGAGGTTCTCCAGCTGCTCGTCGAGCGGGCCGGAGATGCTTTCCAGCGTATCGGCGATCACCTGCTCGTCATCATGCTTCTCGGCGAGCTGTTCCGCGAGCCGCCGGTATTGCGCGGCCACCTCGAATGCTTCAAAGACCGGGTTCATGCTGCAATCCCGTACGATGCATCGTTGTGCGCTTCGAGCAGCGCCTTGCGCTCGTCCTTCAGCGTGGTCAGCTCTTTCAGCGTCTCGGGGTCGGGCAATGCCGTCGCCGCGCGATACGCCGTGGAGAACGCCTTGAACAGATCGTCCAGCGTGCCGGCCTCGGCGATGGCTTCGCGCATCGCAGCCTTCTGCTCCTCCGGCATCGCATTGCGCTTGACCGGAACTTCCACGCCGGAATCGAGCCAGGTCAGCAGCTTGCGGCCGGTTTCGATATCGGGCCTGAAGATCGATCCGTCGAACAGACGGGTGCGGTCCTTGCCGGCAAATGCCATGTGCTGCACATCGAGTTCGAAGAACGTGGTGAACTCATACTCGATGCCGTCGCGCATGATGGGCGCCAGGCCGATCTTGCGCACGATCTGCTTGCCGGTGCGCTCGTCCCTTTCCTGCACGTATTCGGTCTTGGCGCGCATGGTTGCAATCACGTGGCAAGGGCTTTGCAGCAAGGCCTCGACCAGCGCGTTATGCTCCGGCGTCACCTGCCGCCATGCCTGCCAGCTGTTGCCCGACTTGTCGGCGATCTTGCCCTGCCGGTCGAGCGAGCCGCCTTCGCCGCTCCATGCATGCGTCAGGCTGTCGACGATGATGGTCGATACGCCGGCCTCTTCCAGCGCATGTATCGCCTCGACATAGCGCGCCGGCGTATAGGGCGGCGTCAGTTGCAGCACGTCGTAGCCTTCCGGCAGCAGGTCGGCGTACAGGTCGCCGCTGCCATGCTCGGTGTCGATCATGCCGATGCGTCCGCCCAGACCGCCGGC
>JAQGLQ010000372.1 GCA_028292785.1 Noviherbaspirillum sp.
CGAGCAGGAAGGTGAGGCGGGGCTGCATGGCGATCAGCTGCAGATCCAGCGATTCGCCGGCTTCGACGCCGGCGGGGAGATTCATGCGCACCGCGACATCGGCGATCTTGACCATGAAGGTGCCATCCGTCAGGCGCGACAGTATCTCCGCTTGATAGTGCTTGCCGATATCGAGCCGGTTGAGGCGCTCGAAGGACTCCTGCCGGACATCCGCCACCGAGGCGGTCGGGCGCGGCGCCTCGACCGCGGAGATGGGGTTCGCGCCTGTGAGGTCGGCCCGCGGCAGCATCGGTTACCCCGACTGGTTGGCGCCGTAAGCCTGCGTCAGCTTGCGTTCGACGCCGGCGCTGTTCATCAGCGCCGACAGCTGCGCCATCCAGGGTTGGGTGATGTTGCGAATCTCGCGGTCGTCGGCCAGGATTTTCTGGATGATCTTCACCTTCTGTTCGCGCACCGCGCCGGTCAGGGGCACGGACGGGCTTTCGTCCCGTTTCAGTATCGCGACATGGCTGGCGCAGCGGGACTCGAGCAGCGCGAGCTGTTCCCAGTCGCGATTGCGCGCGGCGGCCAGCATCTGGTCGGTGATCACGGCGACTGTCTCGTACAACGAAATCACTTCTTCGCTATTCATGGTCACTCAGGCCTTTATCAGTCTTGTCATGTTCGGCGCGAGCGGATCGTTCGCTGGCGCGTGGGGCAGCTGGCCGGCGGCGGCCGATCCGGCTGCCGGGTCGATGCGGTTCCAGGTTTCGCGCAGGTCCTGCAGCAGACGCTGGACTTCCTCGATCAGCTCTTCCTTGTTGCCGAGGTTCGCCTCGATCAGCCGCGTGACCATGTAGGCATACAGACTGTCGAGATTGATCGCGATCTCGCCGCCGACCTCTTTGTTGAGGCTGGCGCGCAGCCCGCTTTCGACGATCGTGATGGCTTTCGAAATCGCTTGTCCTTTTGCCGCCACCTGTCCCGCGCGGATGTGCTGCAGCGCCATGTTCAGGGAAAGAATCGCGCCGTCGTACAGCATGACGATCAGCTTGTGCGGACTGGCCGCCACGACTCCGGTTTCGACGCCCACTTTCGCGTACGCATTCGCGCCGCTATACATTGATCCAAACATTTTTCGTTTTGCCTTTAACTCGACTTGGGCAGATTCGCCAGTTGCTGCGCCAGGAATGTACTGGTGCTGGACATGCCGCTGAGCACCGCATCGAGCGCCGTAAACTGCGCGCGATACCGCTTTTCAGTCTCCACCAGCCGCTGGTTGACCGCCTCCCGCGATTTGCCGACGTCCTTGATGCTGCGATTGAGTCCGTCGGTGCGCCCGGAGATCAGGCCGGAACTACCGAGGAAACTCCCGATCACCGTATTCAACCGATCGGCATAGCCTTGTGAAAAATTGACCGTGCCGCGACTGCCCGGCAGGCCGCCGGTGATCTCCAGCTTGAGTCCTTCCACCGGCGTAGCCGGCGCGCCGGTGAGAAAGTTGCCGGAACCGGTGGCAGCCTGCCCGCCGATCGTGCCGACCACATCCTTTCCCGCGATGGCCGGCGGCGGGGTGCCGAGGAAATCCGAAATCGTCGTGCCGGTTTCCGACGCCATGGCGACCGCCGAGGCCGAACCGTAACGGTTGGACAGGATGCTGAGCTGTCCCCCGGCGGTGATCGCGACGCGCACCGATGAGCCGGCATCGGAAAATGCCGCGGTCCCGTTGATGGCCGATTGCAGCATCACCGCAAGCTTGTCGGACGTATAGTCGCCCTCGGGCAGCGCAACCGAGGCGGTGACGCCGTCCAGCGTCATCGTCACCTTGGTATTGGCGGCGATCCCGGTTGGGGCGCTATTCAGATCGACGTCGCTGCCTCCGGTGAGACTGCCTTGCGTCGCCAGCGAAGTGATGTTGACTTCGTAGTTTCCCGCCTTCGTTGCAGAGGTCGAACCGTTGAAGGCAACCAGGCTGTCGGTGGTTTTTCCGACCGTGCCGAACAGGGCAGCGATATTGTCGGCGTTCTTGCTCATCGCCGCCTGGAACTTGCCGGAGTCCAGCGCCAGCGAGCCATCCTTCTGGAACGAAATGCCGACCTGCGAGAGATTCACCAGTCCGCCGTTCAGGCCTTCCGGCTGGGTGGAAAACGCGCGCCGCAGTTCGGTCTGTATCGTGCGCGCCGCGGCATCGCCGAGCAGCGGCCCGCCCGTCTTGGTGGTGGCGTTGTAACCGGTCTGATACTTGAGCGTTCCGTGCAGCTCGTTGTAGGCCTTGACGAAGGCATTCACGCGCGTCTCTATCGATGCGGTGTCGCGCGCGACCGTGACCGAGGTGGTGCCGACCTTGGCGAGCGTCAGTACGAGTCCTTCGACCGTGCCGGTCAGGGTATTCGACGCGTTTTTGATGTCGATGCCGTTCACCTTGGCCAGGGCATCCTGGCCGGCCGTGTTTTGCGTGAGCGCCTGGGTGCCTTCGGGATCGTAGCCAAGCAGGTTCGTCAATGCGGGGTCGCCATCCACCGAGATTTTCATGCTCGATGCGGCACCGGTCCTGGTGTTGGTCAGCACCAGGCGGTTGGGCTCATCGCCGCCATCCGAGACGATGGTCGCCGTGACACCGATGCCTGCCTTGTTGATGGCGTCACGGATGCCTTTCAGCGAATTTTCGCCATCGGCGATGCTGACGGTCGCGGTGGCTTGATTTGCATCCTGCTTGAATGCGGCGCCGGCATATTTGCCGTCGGCCAGGGTGCCGCCTTCGATAGTGCCGAATTGAAAAGTCAGCTTGCTCGCGCCGCTGCCGATCAGCGCCGTGGTGCTGGCCTGGCCGGCCGCCGTGATGGACTGTGCCTGCGCGCGCTGGATGACCTGGATATCGTATTTTCCCGCCGCCGCTGAACCGGTAGTGCCGGCCGATACGATGGCAGGGTCGGCCGAAGTGGCGCTGACCTGCTGGAATTTGGAAGAGCCGCTCAGCGCCGTCACGCTGTTCTGGAAGGTGGACAGGGCGCTGCTCAGGGTTCCGTAAGCGGAAAGCTTGGATTGGTAACTGGATTCTTTCTTGGATAGCGCAGTCAGCGGCTTGCTCTCGGCCTGCATCAGCTGCTCGATAATGCCATTGACGTCGAGACTGGATCCGATACCGGGTGAGGAAATGGCCAATGTGCCTCCTGAAGAAAGTCGTAATATAAATCGTTATCGGCAGTATCAAACCCGACTTTAGAAGGGGTTTAAGCGGTTACTTCGGATTTATGGCGGCGCCCTGCCCGAACGGCGGGGGCAGCCGCTCGTTGACGATCTGATATCGCTGTAGGCGGAAAACGATTCAGGCGCGCAGGCTGATCAGCAGTCCCTGCACGCGGTCGAGCGCCTTGGCGATTTCCAGGGTTTCGGCGCTCGGCATTTGCCGGATCAACTCTTTGGTTTGCTGATCGACAATCCTGACCACCGTGCGATGCGAATCCTGGTCGACGGAAAATTCCAGTCCCGGCGTCAGCGCGCGCAAGGTCTCGTTGATGCTCGCCACCGCCTGAGCCAATTGGGCAGGGGCGGGCTCGCTTTGCACCGCCGCGCCGGATGCGGCTGGAAGGAAGGGCGCGTCCACCGTACCGGCAGCATGGCTGGCGAATTGAGTGCTTTGCGCGACCGGGGTACCGATAGGCTGGATATTCATGATCATTCCAATAATGAGAACGCTCCGGCCGGAAATTCGCCGGACGGAGCTCTGCGATCGGCCGGCCCGCCAAGCGGCACGCCGGTCCGTTCAACCATGTTGGCCAGGATCAGCCGCGAAGCAGGGCGAGCACACCGTTCGGCAGAGAGTTCGCCTGTGCCAGCATCGCTGTGCCAGCTTGTTGCAGGATCTGGCCGCGCGTCAGGTTGGCCGTCTCCGACGCGAAGTCGGTATCGAGGATCCGGCTGCGCGATGCGGACAGGTTTTCCGAAGTCGACGTGACGCTGGCGACCACCGAGCTGAAGCGGTTCTGCACCGCACCCATGTCGGCGCGTGCGGCGTTGAGCGTCTGCAGCGCTGCGTCCATGGCAACGATCATCTTGTCGGCGCCAGCCGTCGTCAGCACGTTCTCGCTGGCGAAGCCGGTATTTGTCGTCACGGTGGCGACACCGTTCGTCAGGCCGGCGTCGG
>JAQGLQ010000030.1 GCA_028292785.1 Noviherbaspirillum sp.
GTAACTATCTGTTTCAGATGACATTCCACCTTTGAACTCCGAATGTTGCCGAACATGATTTACCGGCTCCTTCTTCATGGCCCTTGTGTTGCCCCGATCCACATCGAAACGCCACAATGGCTGCGCGCTCAGGCAAGGAGAAGATCTTGAAAAAAAAGCATCTGCTGGCGGCGCTCGCGCTGTGGATGCTTGCCGTCGCACTGCGTTTCCTGATCGCGCCCGCGCTGGAACGTTTGCCGCGGGATTACGCCACCGAGATCAGATTGGATACGCAGTCGCGTTTCCGGGAATCCCCCGACGCGGAGTGGGAAACACTTCAGCTCACCGGGCGGCGTGTCGATCAGACACTGCTCAGCGACCCGGAATATTCCATTATCCAGGCCGACCTGCACTGGACGGATGACCGCGGCGTTGTCGCCTACAAGAACTCCGGTATCTATGGTGTGGATCGCCGCACCCGGGCGAACTTGCCCGGCTATGGGAATGTCAGCCGAACTGGCTCGTTCATGTTCCCGCTGCACATGGAGCAAAAGACTTATCCATATTGGGATCCGAGCTTCCAGGGCGAGCGTCTGGCGGCATTCGAGCGCACCGACAACCTGGGCGGCCTGCCGGTCTATGTGTTCCGATTCGTGATTAACGGACTGGACGAGAGCGAGGGCTATAGCCAGTTGCCGGGCGTGCCCAATCGTTACAAGGCCTTGACCGACGCAGCCGGCACCATCTGGGTCGAGCCCGTCTCCGGCAAGATAATCGACTACGAGGAAAAGGGCGAAAGCATTCTCGCCGCCGTTGATACCGGCAAGCAGGTAGGTAGCATCTACCTATGGGGCGCCCGATACGGAGAACAGACCAGGACGGCAAAACGTGAAGAAGCAATCACGATGCGCCGGCGCATTCACATGCTGGAAATATGGCTGCCATTGGGATTTCTGGCGGCTGGTGCACTATGGCTATTACCCGTATGGCGTCGTTCCGCGCCATCCGCGTTACGGGCAGCGGGCGATGGCGGAAGCGGATCATGAAGCCGCGCATCGGCCTGACGGCGCGTATCACAATCGTCTTCGTGCTCTTCGCCAGCATCCTGCTGCTGGTGGTGGGCTCGATGTCATATGGCAGGGGACGCGAAGCGCTCGAGACCCGCGCCATTTCGGAACTGCTGGCCACCGCGATCGAAAAGGAGTCGCAGATCACGGAGTGGGGCAAGGGTCACTTGTCCCAGATTCAGATCTTGGCCAAATCCCCGGCGGTACGCGATGCATCGGCTGCGCTGGCGATTGCGGCGCCGCAGAGCGATGCCGCCAGGCGCGCGCATGCGCAACTGATCGGCGAGCTTGATGCGCGCACCAGCGCGTCCAGCGGCAACGCATTGCTGGCGGCGCTTGTCGATCCACATAGCGGCAAGGTGATTGCGTCCACCGACGCCGCGGTAGAAGGGGCGTTGCTCGATAAGGAGGATTTCTTCATCGATGGACGGTCCGGCGCTTCCCTGCGGCCTCCGCACCTTTCCCACATCGTCGGACGCCCCGTCATTACCATCGCCGCGCAGGTGTACTCGGCGCAGGGGAGCCTGGTCGGCGTGCTGGCCCAATGGATAGATCTGAGCGAGCTGAATTCTATTCTGCAGCGTCGCACCGGTCTGCATCATTCCGATCAGGCTTACCTGATCAACCCGGCCGGCGTGTTCATGACACAGCCGCGCTTCCTCGACCAGACCAGCGTGCTGCGAGAGCATGCGGGCGGCGACCTCATCAAAAAGTGCCTGGAAGGGAATAGCGGCGTCGGCGTCGACACCGACTATCGCGGCGTGCGCACCATCGTTGTCTATCGCTGGCTGCCGCTGCACAAGTTCGGCCTGATCGCCAGCATCGATGAAGCCGAGGCCCTGAAACCGGTGCGTGCGTTCGGAGTGGACATCGCAATGCTCAGCATACTGCTTTTGCTGGCTGCATCGGTAGCGGCGGTTGCGTTCGCGCGTGGCATCACGCGCCGCTTGCGGGTCCTGCAGACCGGCGTAATGCGTTTCGGAAGAGGCGAACTGCATGAACGCCTTCCTGAAGACGATGACGATGAGCTGGGTTCGCTCGCACGTGAAGTCAACAAGATGGCGGCGGCCATCAATGAGAAGGAGATGCTGTTACGTACCAACGCCGCGCAACTGGAAGAACGGGTACGCGAACGCACTCGCTCCTTGCAGCAGCAGGCCAACCTGCTGCAGTTGGCCTACGATGCCATCATCGTGCGCGACGTCGAAGGCAAGATCCTGTTCTGGAACCGTGGCGCCGAGGTGATGTACGGCTGGAGCGAGTCGGAAGCGCTCGGCAGGCCGAAATACGAATTGCTGCAGACTGAATTCCCCACGAGCAGGGAACAGTTCCATGAGAACCTTCTAACCCAAGGCCATTGGGAAGGCGAGCTGCGCCAAGTCAGGCGCAACGGCGAACTGATCATTGTGGCATCGCGCCATGCGCTGCATCTGGACGCGCAAGGGCGGCCGTCGTCGATCCTGGAAATCAACACCGACATCACCGAGCAAAAAATGGTTCAGGCGCAGTTGCAGCGAGCCTCGGAAGCGGCGCAAGCGGCGACCCGCGTGAAAAGCGAATTCCTGGCCAACATGAGCCACGAGATACGCACGCCGATGAACGGCGTAATCGGCCTCACCGACCTGGTGCTGCGGACGCAGCTGTCGCCGCAGCAGCGCGAATATCTCATGCTGATCAAATCGTCGGCCGATTCATTGCTGCGGTTGCTGAACGACATCCTGGATTTCTCGAAGATGGAAGCGCGCAAGCTGGAGGTCGATGTCATCGAATTCGACCTGCAGGAAACTGTCGGGAACGCATTGAAGGCATTCTCGGCCATGGCTAACGAAAAAGGGCTCGAGCTGGCCTACCATGTCGCGTCGACCGTGCCGCGCATCCTTCTGGGCGATCCAGGGCGCGTCAATCAGATCATCGTCAATCTGGTCGGGAACGCGCTCAAGTTCACCGACCATGGCGAAGTCGTCGTTCGCGTGACGGAGGAAGCGCGCGAAGACGGGCGGATCGTATTGCATTGCAGTGTCACCGATACCGGAATAGGCATGTCGATGGAACAGCAGGCATTCGTATTCGAAGCCTTTGCGCAGGCTGACACGTCCACAACGCGGCTGTACGGCGGCACCGGCCTGGGCCTGGCCATCACGTCGCAGCTGGTGGCGCTGATGAACGGCGCTATCTGGCTCGAGAGTCAGCCCGGGCGCGGTACGACTTTTCATTTCACATTGACGCTGACGCTATCGCAACAGCAGGCCGCGGTTGGCCAGGCGCCGCAGGCCGAGGCCCTGCACGACATGCCGGTGCTGGTGGTCGACGACAACCTGACCAACCGGATGATCCTGATCGAAATCCTCGGCAATTGGGGCATGGCGCCAAGCGGGGCTGAAAATCCCGAGCAGGCGCTGGCGCACTTGGCGGCTGCGGCCGAGCGCGGCAGACCGTTCGCCCTGGTGCTGGTGGATTCCCAGATGCCGGGCTTCGACGGCTTCGAACTGCTCCGGGCCATCGATTCCAGGCCCGAGTGGAACAGCGCCATGGTGATGATGCTGTCTTCCATCGACATGCAGGACGAAATCGCGCGCTGCGAAGCGTTGCGCGTATCGTGTTTTCTGAAGAAGCCGATCAAGCCCTCGGAATTGTTCGATGCGATCATGACAGCGACCGGACTGGCGGCAGCCAAATCCGGTTTCGTCGACACGACTCCGGCGCCGCATGCGAAGGCGAGGTTTTCCCTGCACGTACTGGTGGCCGAAGATCATCCGATCAACCAGACGCTGGTGACGGAAATTCTGCAGGAAAGAGGGCACACCTTCGCGGTCGCGAATAACGGCCTTGAAGTGCTCGAGATGCTTGAGCAGCAGGAGTTCGACGTTATTCTCATGGACGGACAGATGCCGCAGATGGATGGCTATCAGGCTACGGCGGAAATCCGGCGGCGCGAACAAGCGACCGGCAAGCGCACCCGCATCATCGCCGTGACGGCGCATGCCGGGAAAAAAGATCGCGAAACCTGTCTGGCCGCAGGCATGGACGAATATGTCGCCAAACCGGTCGATCCGGTGCAATTGATCGAACGGTTGGAAGCGCAGCCCGGAACCGCCGGCACCGGGACCCTCGCTGTTGCGCCCGCGCCCGTCAATTGCGTTCCGGCGTTCGACGCTGACAGTGCCTTGAAGCGAGTGCGCGGCAAGCAGGCGTTTCTGCTCTACCTGGTGGAAGCCTTCATGCAAGATCTGCCGGGCGCGCTGGCCGAGATCGAGGAAGCGACGGCTACCGGCGACGCGCACCGACTGGCGCGTTCGGCTCACCGGCTCAAGGGCGCCGCTGTCACGCTGAGCGCCGGACCGGTGGCCGAAATCGCTCAAGAACTGGAAAAAATGGGCGATAACAATGACATGGCCGCGGTGCAGGAAGCGATCCGGGAACTGGAGGGGCGCGCAGCAACATTGGCAGCCGAATTGACTGCATACATGGAGGAAGCCAAATGAGGGTACTGATCGCAGAAGACGAGCGGATATCGCGGCTTTATCTCACGGATGTCCTGCAGGACTGGGGGTACGAAGTGGTATCGGCCGCCGACGGCACGGCTGCCTGCGAAATCCTGCGCGAGCCGGATGCACCCGTGCTCGCCATCATCGACTGGGCGATGCCCGGCATGGATGGGGTCGATGTCTGCCGTGCCATTCGCGACACCGTCAAGGACCGTTATGTATATCTCATCATCCTGACGTCCAGAAGCGAAACCAAGTATATCGTCGAGGCGATGAATGCCGGCGCCGACGATTTCGTCACCAAGCCTTTCGATCTCGATGAACTGCGCGTGCGCGTGCGCGCGGGCCGCCGCATTGCCGAGCTGGAGCGGGACTTGAGAGTGGCGGCATCGCGCGACGCTCTCACCGGGCTTTACAACCGCGGCGCGATTTTCGACATTCTTCGCAAGGAAATGGCTCGCCAGGAACGGGAACACCAGCCGCTTTCTCTGATGTTGGCCGATCTCGACCATTTCAAGCGCGTCAACGACAGCTACGGCCATCTTGCGGGCGACGCGGTGTTGCGTGAAGTCGCCCAGCGCATGAGTGCCGTGCTGCGGCCATACGATGCGCTGGGCCGTTACGGCGGGGAAGAGTTGCTGGTCGTGTTGCCGGCGTGCGATGAACGCGGCGCAGCGGAGGTCGCCGAGCGCATCCGCGCAAGCGTCGCGGCATCCACCATCGTCACCGAACAGGGCAACATCGCCGCATCGGTCAGTATCGGCGTCGTCGTCACGGCCGTGACCAACGCGTATTCATGCAATGACTTGATCCGCACCGCCGACATTGCGCTTTATCGTGCCAAGGAAAAAGGCCGCAATCGCGTCGATCTGGCGCTGGCGGATTGAAGCTGGCGCGGATTGCGCGCCTCCGCATCGACCCGCATACGCTTTATTCGCGCAGCCCTGCCAGCCGGCGCCCGGCAACCCGACGACGGCATCCGGCGTCGGCATCGAAACTCATCGCGCAATACACCTTCCAGGAATAGATGCTGCGCCGCCGGGCGCACTCGGCCGCATCGAGCTGCCTGCAGCCGACGTTGTACGCGCCGACCGCATTCCATGAGGCGCCCAGCCGCTGCTTGTTCTGCGCCAGTATCCATGCGCCGACGATGACATTCTGGCAGGGATTGTCGAGCGCTTCCCGCGTGATGCCAAAGCGTTGCAACGAGGGCAGCCACCTGGAATTGATCCGCATGATGCCGATGTCATAGGAGCCGTCCGCGTTCCGCGACGGCGGCAAGTCGCGCAATCCCGATTCGACTTGCGCTACCGCTCGCAGCAGTCTCTGCGGCACCGCGTACATGGCTTCGGCATGGTCGAAACAGGTTGCCTGCGCCATGCATGGCGCGCTAACGGCAGCAAGGATAAGCAATCGCAATCGCAATCGCGTCGACATTATGTTTGATTCCATTCTTGCAGGGATTGCACACGAAAGACGCGGTATGCCGCGCGATCGCCGATATCCGATGCCTGACGATTGCGTATCTTCACCTGTCTGTCTGCAAAGGCGAACAAGCCTTAGTTGCTCTTAATTTTCGGTGCGGCGGCGTACTGCTTCATTAAGCTTGAGTCATGGCTGGATGCTTCACGCCAGCCCCGATCGATGGCTTTCAAGCGAGGATCGCATGAGCTATACAGACAACGTTATCGAGAAGCTTACCGAAGCGATGGCCGGCGGCGGCCTTGGACCGTCGCCCCGCGAAGTTTATATCTATCGCGAATCGCTGCTTGCGCTGGTGCGGCTGGCGAAGGCGGAACAATTGCTCGAAATGCAAAAAGATTTCGATGCGCTCACCGACGGGCTTACGCTCGCTCGGGCATCCGGAACCGATCGCACGCAGGTGGCGAACTCACTAGCCATGCTGCGCGGCCAGCGCCGCAAGGACTGATGCATGGCGCCCTGCGCATGCAGCCATGCATCCATCCAGATTAAATTTTTCTAATACATATTCTTGTTGTGCGGTCAGCTAGCTAAAGTAAGTGTCACCAGGGATGGGACTCTATCGCAGCGCTGCTACAGCGCCTACCGCAAGGCCGTCGACATGAGGGCTCTGGCTTGAGTTCGCGTCAGGCATACGTACATCAAGGACTTGCACAACACGCTCGATAGGCACCCATATGCGAAAAGTTCCAAACACTCTCTCGAACATGCAAGGCCTGCTGCTATGCGCGATTCTGCTGGCGGGCTGTTCTTCCATGCAGCCCAATCGAAGCGCCCAGCCGCTCGATGCAAAGGAAGTTGCGCTGGCCGAACTGAAGAAACCATGGGTGAGCGCGGGTCGTACCTCGAGCGGTGTGGATGAAGTCGAAATCGGCGGCACAGATGATTTTTTGTTGAAGGAATTGAGTGATTCCGATCCGCTGCCGCAGTTCGCGGTAAAAGGATTTTCCTACACCAATGCCGCGCTCTTCGATGTGCTCCGGACCTTGCTGGACCAGTCGGGGCAGGAGATTGCGCTGTCTTACGATGCCAGCACGATTCAGTCGCCCGGCTCGAAAAGAATGGTCAGCGCGCATAACGTCAGAGGTTCGTTTTCCTCGGTCCTCGAAAACCTTTCCGCTGCTTCCGGCTTTTATTATCGGTACAAGAGCGGGGTGCTGAACGTCAGCATGGATCGCCAGTTCACAACCTCGGTGCCGCCCGCGTACGAACTGCTTGAATCAATACCCAACACCATCCGCAGTCTCGGCGCGACAGAAGTGCTGCTTGACCGTTCGGCGCGTCTCGTCACGTTCCGTGCCAACAAGAACGCCTATGAAAAAATCAGCAGCTATCTCGACTACATCCGCAAATCGCGCAGCCTGATCACCTACGATTGCTATATCTGGGAAGTGGCGTTGAACGACCGCTCGCAGATGGGCATCAACTGGCGCGACTTTCCGCAAAACGCGGCGGACATCGCAACCAACGGCGCCGGCGTGACCTTTGGCGGCAATCAAAATTCGGGCGCGCTTACCGTCGGCAACGCGGCGGCGGTCACCAACGGCGTCGGATTCGGCATGGCGCTGAGAGGCTCGCGCTTCGCGCTCAGCTTGCTGATCGACTTTCTGCAGTCGCAGGGCACGATCAACAATATCTCGCAACCTAAGATATCGCTGCTCTCGGGTACCAGCGCGCAATTCCGTAACGGGTCGAACATCAACTACATCTCCCGTATTTCGCCGGGCGTGCTGTCCAACGGAACCTGGATTGCCGGCAGCGCGGACACGGCGACATTGCAGACGGGCGTGACGATGACCATCGCCGGGGACATCTCGGACGACACGGTATTTTCGGATATCTCGCTGAAGCTGGCCGACCTGATCCGGATGGAAAAGCAGCAGGTTGTCGTCAGCCAGGGCGGGGCGACCACCATCTCGCTACCGGTATCGGCTGATCGCGAAGTCAATGCAAGGGTAAGAGCGCGGCCGGGCGACGCAATTATTGTCGGCGGAATCAATCTCCAGCGCGTCACCAATAACTTCGACGGCGTCGGCTCGATCCCTCTCCGGAGCGACAAGGATGCGCAACGCTCCGAGCTCGTGGTGGTTCTCATTCCGCGAGTTACCCATTTCACGCGCCAGCCCACCAGAACGGAGCAATAATGTTGAAGACCACAATATTTTTCGCCGCCTTCCTGCTGGCCCCGCTGTCTGTCGTACATGCGCAAGCCGGGCAGGCTCTGGATGGAACGGCCAACCCGTTTGTGGATCCCATCAAGGCAATCGGCGCGCTTCCTCCGGCGGTCGCGGGCATCCAGGCGGTGCCTCCGGGTCCGCCGTTGCCGCCCCCGCCGCCCCCGCTTGCTCCTCCAACCGTCGAAGACGAAGCTGCGTTTGACAAGCTCGCCGTCATGTATGTCATCGGCGGAGAAGCGATGCTGAGGGTGGTTGCGCAAAGCGCACCCTATTCGCGGCCCTATCTGGTGAAACATAAGGTCCGCACCAAGGTGCTGGGCAAATGGGTTATGCCAGAGGTGAGCGCCGGCCGCGTGGCTCTCTACAGGGACACAACCACGCACGAGAAAAAGGCCAGGGACTCGGAAAAAGCGGAGCTGGTCTGGAGCGGCGTCATCGGCGCGGAAGACGCAGCGGGCCCTTCCGTCCTCACTCATCAGGCGCAAACCACCGGTGTGGGCCCTCTCTCGCCATCGCAGCGCGGTGTCATGGCAGGCTCTAGCGGGCTCGCCAGTCCCACCGGTCTCGCCGGCTCTTCCGGCTCCGCCAACATCACAGGCCGCTAAGGGGTAACGATGAACAAACGCGTGGTCCTTCGTACCGGCGAAGCGCTGATTCAACTAGGCGCGGCAACGGTGCAGGATATCGAGATGGCTCTTGCCGCTCAGCGTCGCATGGCGGATGCGGGAGACCCGGCGCGCATCGGCGAGATCGTGGTACGAATGGGCCTGGCGGATTGGGGAGACGTGGAAAAAGCGGTGCTCGCGACAGGCAATTCGTCGTCGGGTATCAATAACATACATTTGCCGCCCGAGCTCATTCGCCGGCTGCGCATCATGCCGGTCGAAATCCGCGACCGCAAGTTGTACTACGCGCCGATCCAGTCTCTGGTGCCAATCGATGAGGCGGAACTGACAAGTGCCGCGCAGGCAGCCGGCTTTCCGGTCGATGCTGTCGCAGTACACCCCAAATCGCGCGAGGAGGTGGCGCGCTGGGTCGACCGCGTCACCCATGTCGATCATAAGCTGGTGCAGGAGGAAGCGGACCTGTTGTGCCGGGACACGCATGATGCGCCGCTGATGCAGCGCTTCATTGACCATGTATTCCACGATGCGTTGCAAGGGCGCGCCTCCGACGTGCACTTCGAGCGCTCCAATGAGAGCTTGTACTGCTGGATATCGTACCGGATCGACGGCGTGCTTCGCCGGCGCATCACCATGAC
>JAQGLQ010000065.1 GCA_028292785.1 Noviherbaspirillum sp.
GGGAACTGCTGGTCGACAACGATACCTATGGCGGACGCGGCACGGCCAGCGCGCGCCTGCCGGGTGCGCTGGTCAACAGCTTCGCCTTCGTATTGTGATGGCCCTGTTGCCGCCATTGCGGCGGCGATTCCTTGCCAATCCGAGCGCCCGCTATTGATGCGTACAACCGTCCTTATCCGGTGTCGCATTTTGGCGCTTCATTCCGGGGTCCGGTCTGGATGCGACCACCCCGTCCGGCAATGCTTCGCATCCACTCGACATCCTTGGGACTTTCACGAAGTACATGCTCTTCGGATCCCAGCGGTAAACCACATCCTTGTCGGCTCCACTTTTTTGTCCGGTTGAACCTTTCTTATCGAAGAACAGGTATTCAAGCTCGACCTGGCCCGTAGTGGTCTTGATGTAATCCGGCTCCGTCAGGTCCAGGGGAAGAACGGTTTCATGCTCCATCGCACCCGTATTCGGAGCATCGGCTTGCATCACGAGAACGGAGTACATGGATTGCAAGTCGACACTATCGACGCCATTCTCTCCCGTGGAATCAAACGCGAGAGACTGGGCATTATCGCTGGATGCGCAGCTGGACTCGCCCATGAGCGGCTCGAGTTTTATAAGCAGATCGAGCATGAAGTCCGACACAGCCTGGTCTTTCAGTTTGGCATAGGCCGATTTGCCCACGCGCTTGGCGACAACCTCCTGAAACAGAAAAGATACCGGTTCGATAGCATCCTTCCTTATCGCGCTACCTAGCACCTGCAGCCAATGGTGTTGTTCCAGCTCAGCCATGTTCGCAGTGTCTTCGCATAAGCGCTTTAACGAAGGAAGATTGTCGGTCTCGATTGCGCGCAAAAACTCTGCGACCAATGGCGCGACGCGTTTTTCATGGTACATCTGAGAGATATTCGATCGTTCCGATTTGACTGTATTGATCATATGGCGCTTCAAGATATTCCCGGGAAAATTAAGTGTGTTCAGCGGCGCTTCGCCAGCCATGAATTAGTGGCTTTTTTTGCAATTGTGTTCATGCGAAAGGGCGCATTGCGGCGTCGCGTCGTGCACTGCCTTTCTTCTCGCTTGAACGCACCTGCTAAAACACATCGAACGGCTTTGAGGCCCGAGTTGACTGCAGCGCAACCATGACGGAGCAGACTTTCAATGTGGAAATTTCCGAGGATTCTTGCCCATCGCGGCGGCGGCTCGTTTGCTCCGGAAAATACGCTGGCCGCGATTCGATGCGGCATTGCTTATGGATATCGCGCCGTCGAGTTCGACACAATGCTTTCGGCTGACGATGTTCCAGTGCTCATGCATGACCCGTGCTTCGGGCGAACGGTGGGCGGTGCGGGAAAAGTGTGCGATGTGAGTGCGCGCGAACTGATGTCGATGAACGCGGGCGCATGGTTCGGACCGCAATATGCGGGTGAGCGAGTGCCGTCCCTGGAAGGAATCATTCTGTTTTGCCAGGGAAATTCCGTCTGGATGAATATCGAGATCAAGCCCGCCCGCGGTTTTGAAGAGCGTACCGGCGCGGTCGTGGCGCACACCGTACGCCGGATGTTCGGCATGGGACTCGAATCGGCGCCCCCGGACGGAGATCCGTCCCTGCCGCTGCTGTCGTCGTTTTCGGTTGAAGCGCTGATGGCCGCGAAATCGGCGGCGCCCGGTATCGCGCGCGCCTTGCTGGTCGATGCCGTGCCGCCCGACTGGAGAGAGCGGCTGGATGGACTCGATGCGGTGGCGCTGCATGTCAATCACAGGAAGCTGACCGCGGCCGGCACGCGCGCGGTCAGGCAGGCCGGTTACGGATTGTTCTGTTATACCGTCAACGTTCCGGCGCGCGCGCGGCAATTGCTGTCATGGGGAGTCGATGCATTCTGCACCGACCGCATCGATCTGATCGCTCCCGATTTCCCGTCGACCGGGTGAGCACCCGGGGCAAGGGTTCGAGAGAGGGATATCACGTATAATCAATGGTTTGCAACGCCTCGACATCTTTAGCCAAAGAACATGAACTCGTCTGAAATCCGCGAAAAATTCCTGAAGTATTTCGAATCCAAGGGCCATGCCATCGTCCGCTCGTCCAGCCTCGTGCCGGGCAACGACCCGACCTTGTTGTTCACCAACTCCGGCATGGTGCAGTTCAAGGACGTGTTCCTCGGCCAGGACAAGCGCAGCTACACGCGGGCGACCAGTTCCCAGCGCAGCGTGCGCGCCGGCGGCAAGCACAATGACCTCGAGAACGTCGGCTATACCGCACGCCACCATACGTTCTTCGAAATGCTCGGCAATTTCTCGTTCGGCGATTACTTCAAGCGCGACGCGATTCACTATGCCTGGGAATTGCTGACCAGCGTCTACGGGCTGCCGAAGGAAAAGCTGTGGGTGACGGTGTATCAGGAAGATGACGAGGCTTACGGCATTTGGCAAAACGAGATCGGCGTGCCGGTCGAACGCATCGTGCGCATCGGTGACAACAAGGGCGCGCGTTATGCGTCGGACAACTTCTGGCAGATGGCCGATACCGGTCCATGCGGCCCGTGCTCCGAGATTTTCTATGACCACGGACCCGAGGTCTGGGGCGGCCCTCCGGGCAGTCCGGAGGAGGATGGGGACCGCTACATCGAAATCTGGAACCTTGTGTTCATGCAGTTCAACCGCGACGAACAGGGCGTGATGCACCCGCTGCCGCGCCCCTGCGTCGATACCGGCATGGGCCTCGAGCGTATCGCGGCCGTGCTGCAGCATGTGCATTCCAACTACGAGATCGACCTGTTCCAGCACCTGATCAAGGGGGCGGCGCGCGAGACAGGCTGCGCGGATCTGGCCAACAATTCCCTCAAGGTGATCGCCGACCACATCCGCGCCTGCTCCTTCCTGATCGTCGACGGCGTCATCCCGGGCAACGAAGGCCGGGGCTATGTGCTGCGCCGTATCATCCGGCGCGCGCTGCGCCACGGCTACAAGCTCAACCAGACCAAGCCCTTTTTCCACAAGCTGGTCAAGGACCTGGTCAAGGAAATGGGCGGCGCCTATCCGGAACTCACGGAAGCCGCTTCGCGCGTCGAACAGGTGCTGAGGCAGGAAGAGGAACGCTTCGGCGAAACGCTCGAAAACGGCATGAAGATCCTCGAAGCCGCACTCTCCAAAGAAAGCGGCAGGCTCGATGGCGAGACCGCGTTCACGCTATATGACACCTACGGCTTCCCGCTCGACCTGACCGCTGACATCTGCCGCGAGCGCAATGTGGAACTCGACGAGGCGGGCTTCAACGCCGCGATGGAACGCCAGAAGCAGCAGGCGCGCGCCGCCGGCAAGTTCAAAATGACCGCCGCGATCGAATACAGCGGCGACAAGACCAGTTTCGTCGGCTATGAACAGCTGGAGCAGCAAGGCAAGGTTGTCGCCCTGTATGTGGACGGCAGCACGGTGCGGAAAATCGAAGCCGGGCAGGAAGGGATCGTCGTGCTCGACACCACGCCGTTCTATGCCGAGTCCGGCGGTCAGGCGGGCGATTCCGGCGTGCTCGAATCGGCGAATGCCGCTTTCGACGTCAGCGACACGCAAAAGCTCCAGCCCGACGTGTTCGGCCACCACGGCAAGCTGGCCAGGGGCGTGATCGCGGTAGGCGATACGGTCATCGCGAAAGTGAATACGGCGATACGCGCGCAGGTCATGCGCAACCATTCGGCGACGCACCTGATGCATGCGGCCTTGCGCAAGGTGCTCGGCAATCACGTGTCGCAGCGCGGCTCCCTGGTCGACGCGGAAAAGACGCGTTTCGACTTCAGCCACAATGCGCCCATGACGGCCGAGGAAATCCGCCGCGTCGAGGAAATCGTCAATCTCGAAATTCTCGCCAACGAGTCGACCCAGGCGCAGCACATGGCCTATGACGATGCGATCAAATACGGCGCGATGGCGCTGTTCGGCGAAAAATACGGCGACCAGGTACGCGTGCTCGGTATCGGCTCGTCCAAGGAACTGTGCGGCGGCACCCACGTCGACCGCACCGGCGACATCGGCCTGTTCAAGATCATCTCGGAAGGCGGCGTGGCTGCCGGAATTCGCCGGGTCGAGGCGGTGACCGGCGAAGTGGCGCTGGTATTCGTGCAGGATCTCGCTGCCAGGGTGAATGAGGCCGCCTCCGCCTTGAAGGTCCAGCCGGAAGAACTCACCCAGCGCATCGGCCAGGTGCAGGACCATGTGAAGTCGCTCGAGAAGGAACTCGCCGCGCTCAAGTCGAAGCTGGCTTCGAGCCAGGGCGACGAGCTGGTGTCGCAGGCGGCCGACATCAACGGCATCAAGGTGCTGGCGGCGACCATGAATGGCGCCGATGTGGCGACGTTGCGCGAAACCATGGACAAGCTGAAGGACAAGCTGAAGACCGCGGCCATCGTGCTGGCGACCGTCAATGACGGCAAGGTCAGCCTGATCGCGGGTGTCACCAAGGATGCCGTGTCGAAAGTCAAGGCGGGGGAACTGGTCAATTTCGTCGCGCAGCAGGTCGGCGGCAAGGGTGGCGGACGTCCCGACATGGCGCAAGCCGGCGGCACCGATCCAGGCGGACTCGACAAGGCGCTGAACGGCGTGGCCGACTGGGTGCGGGAGCGCGCTTGATCGATGGGGAGGCGGTTGTATCGTGCGATGCCGCCGCCTCACCTCTGCGCTAGCCCTGACCAGACATGGCAGTCGATACGCGAGATCGAATACGTTTCGCATAGCGAACAATTTCGCTTGCTGCGACGCATCAAGCGAAATGCTTTGGAGTAGAATCGGCAGTCCGATCAATCCAGTCTCCCATCATGAGCATGATCATGGAATTTCATAAAGAGCTCGATGCGCGCGGCCTGAACTGCCCGTTGCCGATTTTGAAAGCCAAGAAGGCATTGGCTGAAATGGAGAGCGGTCAGGTGCTTCGGGTCATGGCTACCGATCCAGGCTCGGTGCGCGATTTCCAGGCTTTCGCAAAACAGACCGGCAACCAGTTGCTTTCCCATTCCGAAGACAATCGCGAATTCGTCTTCTTCATGCAGCGCAAATAAGCACCCAAGGCCGCAGCCTTCGCTGCGTTCCTTGCATCGCCTCCGCTGTTCGTCTGCCATGCCGGATAACAGTATCTTTCCGTCAAAGAATATTCGACCCGACCGGCAGGCGAAACCTGCCCGGCAGGGCGCCCACCCGTGGCCTTTGCGCTTCTCTTCTATAATCACGGTTTGATTTACGTTTACGTCAATATTTCCCCAAAGGCACATCCATGAAAGTCTTGGTTCCAGTCAAACGTGTGGTCGACTACAACGTCAAGGTGCGCGTCAAATCTGACGGTTCCGGCGTCGATACCGCCAACGTCAAGATGTCGATGAATCCGTTTGATGAAATTGCAATGGAAGAGGCGACCCGCTTGAAGGAGGCCGGGAAGGTTTCCGAAGTCGTCGCTGTCTCGTGCGGCGTCACGCAATGCCAGGAAACCCTGCGCACCGCAATGGCCATCGGCGCCGACCGCGGCATCCTGGTCGAGACCGACGTGGAACTGCAACCATTGGCGGTCGCCAAGCTGATCAAGGCCCTCGCGGACAAGGAGCAACCGCAGCTCATCATCCTCGGCAAGCAAGCCATCGACGATGATGCGAACCAGACCGGGCAGATGATTGCCGCCTTGCTCGGATGGCCGCAAGCCACCTTCGCCTCGAAAGTCACCATCGAGGACGGCAAGGCGACCGTCATGCGCGAAGTTGACGGCGGTTTTGAAACCGTCGCGCTCACGCTGCCCGCCGTCATCACCACCGACCTGCGCCTGAACGAGCCGCGTTATGTCACGCTGCCGAACATCATGAAGGCCAAGAAAAAGACAATGGAAGTAATCAAGCCCGCCGACCTCGGCGTCGATGTGACGCCGCGCCTGAAGACGCTCAAGGTGTCGGAGCCGCCGAAGCGCACCGCCGGCATCATCGTCCCGGATGCCGCGACGCTGGTCGCCAAGCTCAGGAACGAAGCGAAAGTCATTCAATAATCATTCGCGGAACAGCGCCCTTCGCTATCCGGCCAACATAGGAATCAATCATGGCTGCACTCGTCATTGCCGAACACGACAGCGCGTCGCTGAAAGGAAGCACGCTCAATACCGTTACCGCCGCGCTTCAATGCGGCGGCGATGTCCATATTCTCGTCGCGGGACACAATTGTGGGCCCGCCGCCGAAGCCGCATCCAAAGTCGCGGGCGTATCGAAGGTGCTGGTCGCCGACGCCGCGCAATTCGCCGACGGCCTTGCCGAGAATGTCGCCGAGCAGGCGCTCGCGCTTGCCGGCGCTTACTCACATATCCTCGCACCCGCTACCGCGTTCGGTAAAAACATCCTGCCGCGCGTCGCCGCCAAGCTCGACGTTGCGCAGATTTCGGAAATCACCAGGGTCGATGCGCCCGATACCTTCGAGCGTCCGATCTACGCCGGCAATGCGATCGCGACGGTGCAGTCGTCGGATCCGGTGAAAGTCATCACTGTGCGCACCACCGGCTTCGATGCCGCCGGCAGCGGTGGTTCCGCGGCCGTCGAGAACGTCGCGGCGGTTGCCGACTCCGGCAAGTCGGCGTTCGTCTCGCGCGAACTGGCGAAGTCCGACCGCCCCGAACTGACAGGCGCGAAAGTAATCGTCTCCGGCGGCCGCGGCCTCGGCTCGGGCGACAATTTCAAGATCCTCGAGCCGCTTGCTGATCGCCTGGGCGCGGCCATGGGCGCATCGCGCGCCGCCGTCGATGCGGGCTTTGTGCCGAACGACTGGCAGGTCGGCCAGACCGGCAAGATCGTCGCGCCGCAACTGTATATCGCGGTCGGTATTTCCGGCGCGATCCAGCATCTGGCCGGCATGAAAGAATCGAAAACCATCGTCGCGATCAACAAAGACGCCGAAGCGCCGATCTTTTCAGTCGCCGATTACGGTATCGTGGGAGACCTGTTCGACATCGTTCCGCAACTGGTGAAGGAACTCGGCTGATAAGGCATTATCCCGAAGATGCGGGGCAGGACGGCGCATGCCTGTCTTGCCCAGTATCGTCGGGTTAATCCGTGATCAGCCGAGTTCTTTCACCAGCTGCGGAACGATTTCGAACAGGTCTCCTACGATACCGTAATCGGCCACCGAAAAGATCGGCGCTTCCGGATCCTTGTTGATCGCCACGATGGTCTTCGAGTCCTTCATGCCGGCGAGGTGCTGGATCGCGCCAGAAATACCGACGGCGATATACAACTGCGGCGCCACGATCTTGCCGGTCTGACCGACCTGCCAGTCGTTCGGCACGTAGCCGGCGTCGACGGCGGCGCGCGATGCGCCCATGGCCGCGCCGAGACGGTCCGCCAGCGGTTCGAGAATCTTGAAGTTCTCGGCCGAACCGAGTCCACGGCCGCCGGAGACGATCACCTTGGAGTCCTTCATGCCGGCGAGATGCTGGATCGCACCGGAAATGCCGACGGCGATATACAACTCAGGCGCCACCACCTTGCCGGTCTGACCGACCTGCCAGTCGTTCGGCGCGTAACCCGCGTCGACGGCCGCACGCG
>JAQGLQ010000080.1 GCA_028292785.1 Noviherbaspirillum sp.
GTGGGCGGCGAACGTGGCAAGCGCGTGCTCCGGCGCGACGGCGCAGAATGTCACACCCTTGATGGTATCGGCGCGCGTGGTGAATACCCACAGCTTGCCGTCATTGATCGGGTGGCCATGCTCGTCCCTGATGTCATGCGGGAATGCGAAGCGCACGCCGGTCGATTTGCCGATCCAGTTGGCCTGCATGATGCGCACGCGCTCCGGCCAGCCCGGCAGCTTGTTCTCGACATGGTCGAGCAATTCTTCGGCGTAGTCGGTGATTCTGGCGTAATACATCGGGATTTCGCGCTTCTCGATCAGCGCGCCGGAACGCCAGCCGCGGCCGTCGATCACCTGTTCATTCGCCAGCACGGTCTGGTCGATCGGGTCCCAGTTCACCGTTCCCGTCTTCTTGTAGATGATCCCTTTTTCCAGCATCTTCAGGAACATCCACTGGTTCCATTTGTAATACTCGGGCCTGCAGGCGGTCATTTCGCGCGACCAGTCGATTGCCAGCCCCATCGCCTGCATCTGGTTTTTCATGTACTCGATGTTCGAGTAAGTCCATTGCGCGGGCGGAACGCCGTTTGCCATCGCCGCGTTCTCGGCGGGCATGCCGAACGCATCCCAGCCCATCGGCATCAGTACGTTGTAGCCGTTCATCCGCAGATAGCGGTACATCACGTCGTTGATGGTGTAATTGCGTACATGCCCCATGTGCAGCTTGCCGGAGGGATAGGGCAGCATCGAGCAGGCATAGAATTTCTTTTTCTCGTTGCCCTGGCTGTCCTTCGCATGTTCGACGGCTTTGAAGGCGTCGATCGCTTTCCAATGGGATTGCGCCGATTTTTCCACATCGGACGGACTATATTTTTCTTGCATGGCGGGATGAGGCTGAAAGTGGATGTAAGCCAAGCATTATACTTGCTCGGGCAGCGATGACAGCGTGCCGCGGCGCGGCAGGGGAGGAGGATAAGGGCGGATTTCCCATGGCTTCCTCCCTGCCCGCGATTTCCGGATCAAGGGCAGGATCAGAGCAAAACAAGGCCGAGAGCCGGTTCCTCGCCGTTCTCGATATACAGCCGATTGACGATAGCCGTATATTCTTTCAGTGCACGGAATATCTCGGACGCTTGTTTGCGCAGGATATCCGAATGCGGGACTTCGATCTGCAGCGTTTCGTACGGTCCGAGCACGAACTTCGTCATGCCATCGTTTTCGCGCAGCGTCGACAGACAGTCGATCCATGCGTCGATATTGCGGCCGTAAAAGTCGGGAAAGCCGAAAGCGGCCTGCGATTCGCTGTGAAACGCATCCCAGCTGTTGATTTTTTCGCCATCCAGGCGGACGGTAGTCATGGATTTACTGCTTCTGCACAGGCTCTTTGGAGTCGGTAACGAAACCCAGTTTGGTCAGCCCGTTGCTTTGCGCCGCCGCCATTACCTGAGCGATGGTTTCATAGCGCGTGGATTTGTCCGCGCGCAGCTGCAGGTCGGGCTGGGGCTTCTGCTGCGCGGCGACGGCCATGCGGGCTGCCAGGTCCTTCTGCTGGATTGGATCGTTATTCCAGAAAATGGTGCCTTCCGCATTGATCGACAGCGAAATGGTTTCCGGCTTTTCGGGCGCGGGCGCGGACTGCGCGGTCGGCAGATCCAGTTTGATCGCGTGCGTGAACAGCGGGGCCGTGATGATGAAAATGACCAGCAGTACCAGCATCACGTCGACCATCGGCGTGACGTTGATGTCAGCCATGGGAGCCTGGTTCCTGTTTTCGTTGAATCCGCCGAATGCCATCTTGCTTCTCCGGATTATTTGGCGACCGTGCCGACGCGCGCGCCGGTGGTCAGATAAGCGTGCAGGTCGTGCGCGAATGCGTCCAGTTCCGCGAGCGTCACGCGGTTGACGCGAGTGAACGCGTTATAGGCCAGAACCGCGGGAATCGCCACCACCAGACCGAGCGCGGTCATGATCAGCGCTTCTCCCACCGGACCGGCGACCTTGTCGATCTGCACGGTGCCGGATGTCGATACCGCGACGAGGGCATGATAGATGCCCCAGACCGTGCCGAACAGGCCGATGAAGGGCGCGGTCGAGCCGACCGATGCCAGCAGCGTAAGGCCGTTTTCGAGGCGCGACGACACGCGGTTGATCTCCTGGCGCAATGTGCGGGTGATGAGTTCGCCCAGATCGATGGAGGCGTTCAGCGAACCGGCCTGGGCGGTCACATTGGCGGCTCCGACGCTTTGCGTGGCCAGCGGCGTATAGACATTTTCGCTGTCGGCGCTTTTCACCACGGCGATCGCATCGTTGAGGGTCGGCGCTTTCCAGAAATTTTCCAGTGCGCCCGCGCTCCTGCGAATGCGCCAGGAACTCCATGCCTTTGAAAAAATGTAATACCAGCTCACGATGGACATCAGCAGCAGGGCGTATGCGACGGCATGCGAGACCGCGTCGCCTTGGGCCCAGTAATGTGCGAAACCGAGGGTTTGGTTCATGGTGTTGGAGGAAATGAATTAGTTCTGGAGTTTAAACGGAATGGGAACCTGATACCACTCCGCAATCGGCTGGCCATCGCTGGTGGCCGGATTGAAGCGCCAGGTCCTTACTGTGGCTTTCGCCGATTCGTCGAGCAGAGGATAGCCGCTTGACGATTTTATTTCGACTGCGCCGGCCGTGCCGTCGGACTTGACGAGAACGCGCAGCACCACAGTGCCCTGTTCTTCATACCGGCGCGACATTGCCGGGTATTCCGGCTTGCGGTTGGCGGCGGCATAGCTTGCCGGTATCGACACGCCGGTCTTGGCTGGAGGTGCCGGCGGAGCAGGGGGTGCCGGCGGTGCCGGAGCAATCTGAGCCGGTTTCGCGCTTGCGGCCGGGGGCGTGGGTTGCAGGTCGACAGCGGCCGGTTTTTCCGGCGCCTTGACCACGGGCGGCGGTGTTTCCCGTGGCTTTGCCGGTGGTCTGGGTTTGGGAGCGGCCTTCGGCCCGGGCCGCGGTTTTTGCGGAGGCGGAGTGGCCGAAGGCGGCGCCGAAGCCGGCAATGGAGCGGCCGGCATTATTTCAGGCGACTGCACAATCTGCACCATCACCGGCAGCGGCGCGGCCGGTTTGTTTTGTTGAAACGATAACTCCGAAATCACCGCCGCGATCAGCGCCGCATGCAACGCCAGCGTCACGGCAAGCGGAAGGAGTGGCGAAGCCGACTTCATGCACGTGATCTGACGGCTTTACCGGGGCGCAAGCGCGGTCAATGAAGCCCCAGGA
>JAQGLQ010000095.1 GCA_028292785.1 Noviherbaspirillum sp.
TATGCCGCGGTCGGCATTCACTCCGGATTGCCGGTCGGCGTGGCGCACGACGTGCCGTCGGCATTCGTGGCGATGGGCAATGGATTGGGCGCGGCCGGTCCGCTCAAGCCCAAGATGAAGAAGGCCGCTTCACAGCAGCCCGTCCCCGTCATCGTGTTCCACGGCGACCGCGACACCACGGTTCATCCGCGCAATGGTGATCAGTGCGCTGAGGATTTTGTCGCCGCGCATGCGGTGCAAAAGCAAGACTGCGACGTCAAGGTGGAGACCGGCACGGCGCCCAACGGGCGCTCCTACACGCGCACGGTACGCCGCGGCGGCGACGGCAAGGCCATTGCGGAACAGTGGGTGGTGCATGGCGCCGGACACGCGTGGGCCGGTGGCAGCCGCAGGGGATCGTTCACCGATCCCTCGGGTCCGAACGCATCGAAGGAAATGATGCGCTTCTTCCTCCTGCATGCGCGAGCGGCGCGCTGACCAATGACAATCCGGCCCCGCGGCCGGATTTTTTTGTCGCGGTCGGGCGGCTTGCCCTGCCGCTATGCGTTTCGTGGCACACTCCTGTCTTCAAAATGGCGGGGGCCTGAAGCGCCGCCTTCAACCTTGCGCGAACAACGATTAAAAATTAAATGGTGTTTCTTGAAGTCGACTGAAAATCCTGCCTCGCCTCCCACCCATTCCATCCCGTCCACCCATGCCGAAGGACGTTTCGACACGCTGCTCGCATGGTATTTCGTGATTATCTGGGGCTCCGGTTATCTGGCCAGCAAAATCGGCATGCAGTATGCTCCGCCGTTCACCTATCTGTCGCTGCGCTATGTCGTCGGCGTCATCTGCGTCATTCCCTGGCTGATGATCGTGCGCCCGCGCTGGCCGTCGACTCGGCGCGAACTGTTTCACATCTGCGTGGCCGGCCTGCTGATGCATGCGATTTATCTTGGCGGTAGCCACTATGCGCAATACCTGGGCATGTCGGCCGGCATTACCGCGCTGATCCTGGCGACGCAGCCCCTGTTCACCGCGCTGATCGCCAATCGCATGATGAGCGAGCAGCTCTCGTCGAGCCAATGGCTGGGCGTGGCCCTGGGACTTGCCGGCGTGATGCTGGTGGTGTGGCACAAGATCGATGTGAACGCCGTCACGACCGCGAGCCTGTTCGCGGTGGCGATCTCGTTGACCTCCATCACGGCGGGGACGCTGTATCAGCGCACCTTCTGCAAAACGGCCGACCTGCGCAGCTCGGCGCTGATTCAGTTCCTGATGTGCCTGGCGGTCCTGGTGCCGCTGGCATGGAAGGTCGAAGGATTCGTGTTCCGGTGGAGCTGGCCGCTGATCATTTCGATCCTGTTCCTCGTCATCTGCGCTTCCATCCTCGCGGTCAATGCGCTCACTACGCTGATGCGGCGCGGACATGCGACCAAGGTGACCAGCATGTTCTTCCTGACACCCATTGTGGCCGTGCTGCTGGAGTGGGCGATCTTCGGCGTCGTGCCGACTCTCTTGAGCGTTGCCGGTATCGCGGTGACCTGCGCCGGCGTGGCGCTGGTATCAGGCAAGCGCGCGCGGACAGGATAAAAAACGCCGTCCGCGATTGCGGACGGCATGCTTTAAACGATCAGGCCGCCAGCGACGGATAGTCGGTGTAACCATCGGGCGTCGGCTGGTAGAAGCTTTCGGGACGCGGCGTGTTCAACGGCGCGCCGAGCTGGAAGCGCTTCGGCAGGTCCGGATTCGCGATGAACAGCTGACCGAACGCGACTGCATCGGCTTCGCCCGCGGCCAGTAATTTCGATGCGCTTTCCTTGGTCATTTTTTCATTGGCGATATAGACGCCGCCGAACTCCTTTTTCAGCTGCGGTCCGATGCGGTCTTCACCGAGCGCTTCGCGCGCGCAGATGAAGGCGATCTTGCGCTTGCCGAGTTCGCGCGCGACATGGCCGAAGGTCGCCGCCCGGTCCGAATCGCCCATGCTGTGCGAATCGGCGCGCGGCGCGAGATGCATGCCGACGCGCGAGGCGCCCCATACGTCGATGCACGCATCGGTCACTTCGAGCATCAGGCGCGCGCGGTTTTCAACCGGGCCGCCATAGGCATCGGTGCGCTTGTTGGTGCTGTCCTGCAGGAACTGGTCGAGCAGGTAACCGTTGGCGCCGTGGATTTCCGCGCCGTCGAAGCCGGCCGCCCTGGCGTTTTCGGCGCCCTTGCGGTAGGCGGCGACGATGCCCGGGATCTCGTCGATCGCGAGCGCGCGCGGCGTGACGTATTCACGCTTCGGACGCACCAGGCTGACATGGCCCTGCGCGGCGATGGCACTGGGAGCGACCGGCAACTGTCCGTCCAGGAAGAGCGGATCGGAGATGCGGCCGACGTGCCACAGCTGCAGGAAAATCCGGCCGCCCCGCGCATGCACGGCCTCGGTGATTTTCTTCCAGCCGGCCACCTGCTCGTCGGACCAGATGCCCGGCGTATCCGCATAGCCGACGCCGTGCGGCGTGACCGCCGTGGCTTCGGTCAGGATCAGGCCGGCCGATGCGCGCTGCACATAGTATTCAAGCATCAACTCGTTCGGCACGCGGCCGCCGCCGATGGCGCGCGAGCGGGTCAGCGGCGCCATGAAAATGCG
>JAQGLQ010000147.1 GCA_028292785.1 Noviherbaspirillum sp.
AAAACACCGCGGCCACGAAGGTCAGCGCCGAGATCACGTTGAAGATCAACGCATGGCGCATGAACGGGATATCTTTTTTGATGCGAAACAGTTCCATTGCTACCCTCTGATGTCGATGTGAATGCCGGCGGAGTTCAGGACTGGCATCAGGTACCCGGCTTCCAGATCTGGCCGATCGAAATACTGGTGAGTTTCTTGCGCCGCCCGTACCACAGGTTGGCCACGCCGCGCGAAATGAACACCGACGAGAAGATCGAGGTTGCGATACCCAGGCAATGCACCACCGCGAAGCCGCGGATCGGGCCCGAGCCGAAGATCAGCAGCGCCAGGCCGACAATCAGCGTGGTGACGTTTGAATCGAGAATGGTTGCCCATGCGCGATCGAAGCCGGCGGCGATCGCCGCCTGCGGAGACTTGCCTTCCCGCAGCTCTTCCCGGATACGCTCGTTGATGAGTACGTTGGCGTCGATCGCCATGCCGAGCGCCAGCGCGATCGCGGCGATGCCGGGCAGCGTGAGGGTCGCCTGCAGCAGCGACAGCAGCGCGATCAGAAGCAGCACGTTGACCGCCAGCGCAAGCACGCTGAAGAAGCCGAACAGGTGGTAGTACAGCATCATGAAGATCGCGATGGCGACGAAGCCGTACAGCGTCGACTTGAAGCCTTTCTCGATATTGTCCGCGCCGAGCTGCGGGCCGATGGTGCGCTCCTCGACGATTTCCATCGGTGCCGCCAGCGAGCCGGCGCGCAGCAGCAGGGCCAGGTCGTTGGCGGCTTCGGTCGAGCCCATCCCGGTGATCTGGAAGCGCGCGCCCAGCTCATCCTGGATGGTGGCGACGGTCAGCACCTCGCCCTTGTTCTTTTCGAATAGCACGATCGACATCAGCTTGCCGATCCTGCCGCGCGTGGCGTCGCGCATCTTGCGGCCGCCGTCACCGTTCAGGTCGATGCTGACCGAGGGCTGATGATTCTGGTCGAAGCTGGCTGTCGCATTCGAGATGTAGTCGCCGGTGAGTATCGGCTCCTTGTAAAGAACCACCGGCGCGCCCTTGCCGACCTTGAACAGTTCGGAGCCGAATGGGATCGCACCGGATTCCTCGGTGCCGCGGGCGACCGATTCGTCCACCATGCGCACTTCCAGGGTCGCCGTGCGGCCGATGATGTCCTTGGCACGCGAAACATCCTGCACGCCCGGCAACTGGACGATGATGCGGTCGGCGCCCTGGCGCTGGATCAGCGGTTCGGCCACGCCCAATTCATTGACCCGCTTGGAGAGGGTCGTGATGTTTTGCTGTACCGCGTTTTCGATCGTCTGCTTGAGCGCGTCCGGCTTGAGCGTCGCGACCAGTTTCAGATCGGCGCCGTCGGCGGCGTCGGCCAGCGCGAGTTCCGGCAACTGCGACGCCAGGGTCTCTCTTGCGGCCGCCCGGGTTTCCGGATCGCGGAATTTGACTTCGATCGCGTCTCCGCTGCGGGCGATGCCCGCGTGCCGCACGTTCTTGTCGCGCAACAGCGTGCGCACACTGGCCTGAAGTCCCTGCGCCCGCTTGGCGAGCACCGCACGGGTGTCGACCTGCATCAGGAAGTGCACGCCGCCGCGCAGATCGAGGCCGAGCGCCATCGGCAATGCATGCAGCTTCTGCAGCCAGGTCGGAGTATTCGAAAGCAGATTGAAGGCGACGATATAAGTCGGGTCGGCCGGATCGGTATTGAGTTCCTTTTCGAGCAAGGCCTTGGCCTTGAACTGGGTGTCGGTATTGGTGAAGCGCGCACGCACCGATCCGTGCGTGCCGTTGAGATCATACAGAACGCCCTCCGGACGGATATCCGCTTTTTGCAGCACCTGCTGCACCTGCGCCGCCATCGAACTGTCCACTTTCACGGTGGCTTTTGCGCTGCTGATCTGCACTGCGGGAGACTCGCCGAAAAAATTCGGCATCGTGTACAGCGCGCCGAAAGTCAGTGCAATGACGATCAGGATGTATTTCCAGAGGGGATAACGATTCATAGTGGCTCAGCGTTGGTTTCGGGCCGGAATGGACACACTGGATGCATGCCCTGGATCAATTTCCGGTCCGGATTAAAGCGATTTGAAAGTACCTTTCGGCAAGAGCGTGGTGATCCCGGCTTTCTGAATGATGATTTCAACGCCCGGCGATACTTCCAGGGTGACGTACGCATCGCCTACCTTGGTGATTTTTCCCACGATGCCGCCGGCGCTGATGACTTCATCGCCTTTGGCCAGCGCCTCCAGCATGCTCTTCTGTTCTTTCTGCCGCTTCATCTGCGGGCGGATCATCAAAAAGTAAAGCACGACGAACATCAGGATGATGGGCAAAAAGCTCATCAGACTGCTTTCTACGCCGCCGCCGGCCGCTTGTGCATATGCGTTGGAAATGAACACGTTACACTCCTGTTTTTTGTTGTGAATAACCCGGCATTCTAGCATCGGGACCGCAAAACCTCGCTTGATTACACGGGCAGCCGGACATCGGCGATTCAGGCGCCCCGCGCCCTGTCGGCGTGGAAGCGTACGACGAAGGCGGAAAAGCGGTCGTCGTCGATGGCGGCCCGCATTTCGCGCATCAGTTGCAGGTAGTAATGCAGATTGTGGATAGTATTGAGGCGCGCGCCGAGAATTTCGCCGGCGCGATGCAAGTGATACAGATAGGCCCGCGAAAAGTTGCGACATGCATAACATTCGCAGGTTTCATCGAGCGGGCGATCCTCTTCCTTGTGACGCGCATTCTTGATCTTGATGTCGCCGAAGCGGGTGAACAGCCAGCCGTTGCGCGCGTTGCGCGTCGGCATGACGCAGTCGAACATGTCGATGCCGTTCGCCACGCCGGCCACCAGGTCTTCGGGCGTGCCGACGCCCATCAGGTAGTGCGGCTTGTCGGCCGGCAGGCGCGGGCCGACATGCGACAGCACGCGCAGCATTTCCTCTTTCGGCTCGCCCACCGACAGGCCGCCGATCGCGATGCCGTCGAAACCGACTTCCTGCAATCCCGCCAGGGATTCGTCGCGCAGGTGCTCGAACATGCCGCCCTGCACGATGCCGAACAATGCGTTCGGGTTTTTTCCCTTGTCGAATTCATCACGCGAGCGCCGCGCCCAGCGCAGCGACATGCGCATCGAATCGGCCGCCTCCTTTTCCGTCGCCGGACGGCCGTCGATCTGATAGGGCGTGCATTCATCGAACTGCATCACGATGTCGGAGTTCAGCGCCTTCTGCACCTGCATCGACACTTCCGGCGACAGGAACAGCTTGTCGCCGTTGATCGGCGATGCGAATTTGACACCCTCTTCGGTGATCTTGCGCATGGCGCCAAGCGAAAATACCTGGAAGCCGCCAGAGTCCGTCAGGATCGGCTTGGTCCATCCCATGAAGCGGTGCAGCCCCTCGAATTTCGCCAACACGTCGAGGCCGGGGCGCAGCCACAGGTGGAAGGTATTGCCGAGAATGATCTGCGCCCCGACTTCCTCGAGTTCGACCGGCGACATCGCCTTGACCGTGCCGTAGGTGCCGACCGGCATGAAGATAGGCGTTTCAACGACGCCGTGATTGAGCGTCACGCGGCCGCGGCGCGCCAAAGTCTGTCCGCTCGAGTCGGTTTTGATCAATTTGAAATTCAGCATCGGCTTTTCTTTATATCCGTGTCAGTAGCATTGCATCGCCATAGCTGAAGAAGCGGTAGCGCTGCGCGATCGCATGCGCATAGGCAGCGCGAATCTGCCGGTAGCCGGCGAAGGCGGACACCAGCATCAGCAGGGTCGATTTCGGCAAGTGGAAATTGGTGATCAGGCGGTCGACGGTCTTGAAGACGTAGCCGGGCGTGATGAACAAGGCGGTGTTGGCGCTGCCGGCCTGCAGTGCGCCGCTCTGCGACGCCGATTCCAGCGCGCGCATGCTGGTGGTGCCGACCGCGACCACCGACCGCCCCGCCGCCTTGGCGGCTCGCACGGCATCGACGGTCTCCTGCGAAATGGTGTACCACTCGGTATGCATCTTGTGCTCCGCCAGATTCTCGCTGCGGACCGGCTGAAAGGTGCCGGCGCCGACATGCAGGGTGACGAAGGCGAAGCGCACGCCCCTGGCGGCGAGCAGATCCAGCAACGGCTGGTCGAAGTGCAGGCCGGCGGTGGGCGCGGCGACCGCTCCCGGCTGCTTCGCATAGACGGTCTGGTAACGCTGTTCGTCGAACTCGTCGGCATCGTGCTCGATGTACGGCGGCAGCGGCAGGCGCCCGTGCCGCTCGATCAGTTCGAACACATCCGACGGAAAGCGCAGCGTGTAGAATTCGCCGACCCGCTCGCCGACTTCCACATCGAAGGCATCGGCCAGACGGATGACGCTGCCTGGTTGCGGCGACTTCGATGCGCGGACCTGCGCATGCACGGTGCGGCTGTCGACCACCCGCTCGACCAGCGCCTCGATCTTGCCGCCGCTGGCTTTGACGCCGAAGAAGCGCGCCTTCAGCACGCGCGTGTCGTTGAACACCAGCAGATCGCCTGGTTTCAAGGCGGCGGCGATGTCGGCGAAAGCGCGGTCGGTGAGCAGGTCGCCATCGACCTGCAGCAGGCGGGACGCGCTGCGTTCGGGCAGGGGCGTCTGGGCGATGAGTTCTTGCGGCAGCTCAAAATCGAAATCGGAAAGCGAATACATGCGTTGGAGTGGTATCGAATCGGGACGGGAACTGCTATCGTTACACGTTTGGCAAGACCGGCGTCGGCCATCAATGAACAAACCCGTTATTTTACGCTGTGTCGCGCCTATCACGTAGCACGCCATTTCGTCACAGACCCCATGCCCGCATCGAAGCAAAAAACCGCGAAGCCGGCCCGCACCGGCCAGAACAAGCTCGAAAAGCTCGGGCTGCGGACGGATATGGACCTGGTGCTGCATCTACCGATGCGCTACGAGGACGAGACCCGCATCACGCCGATCCATGAAGCCGGCTTCATGTCCGGCAGACTGGCGCAAGTCGAAGGCATCGTCACCGCCTGCGACGTCCAGTATCGTCCGCGCCGCCAGCTGGTGGTAACGATCGCCGACGACTCGGGGCAGCTGATGATGCGCTTCCTGAACTTCTATGGCAGCCAGACCAAGCAGCTGGCCGTGGGCGCGAGGATACGTGCGCGCGGCGAAGTCCGCAGCGGCTTTTTCGGCATGGAGATGGTGCATCCGTCATATCGCGTGGTCGAGGAAGGCGAGCCACTGCCATCCGCGCTGACGCCGGTCTATCCCTCCGGCGAAGGACTGCCGCAATCCTATCTGCGCAAGGCGATCGCCAGCGCGATGTCGCGCATCGATTGGCGCGACACTCTGCCGGAAGCGATCCGCGCCTCGCTCGGGCTGCAAGCCTTCGAGCCCGCGGTACGCCTGCTGCACAATCCGCCCGCCGACGTCGATGAGCACGCGCTGGAAGACCGCTCGCATCCGGCGTGGACCCGCATGAAGTTCGACGAATTGCTGGCGCAGCAGCTGTCGATGAAGCGCGCGCAGACGGCGCGGCGCGCCAAGGGTTCCGCCGCGTTGCCGGTGGTTGGAGCGCTGTCCGAGGCCTTCCTCGAAATACTGCCATTCAGGCTGACCGCCGCGCAGCAGCGCGTGCTTGGCGAAATCCGCGCCGACCTGCGCCAATCGTTTCCCATGCAGCGCCTGCTGCAAGGCGATGTCGGCAGCGGCAAGACAGTGGTCGCGGCGCTGGCTGCGGCGCAGGCGATCGACAGCGGTTTTCAGGCGGCCCTGATGGCGCCCACCGAGATCCTGGCCGAGCAGCATTTCCGCAAGATCGCGACGTGGATGGAACCGCTGGGCGTGCGCGTCGCATGGCTGACGGGCAGCCTCAAGAAGAAGGAAAAGACCGAGTCGCTGTCGCGTATCGTATCCGGCGAGGCCCAGCTCGTGATCGGCACGCATGCGCTCATTCAGGAAGGGGTGGAATTCGCGAAGCTCGGACTGGTGATCGTCGATGAACAGCATCGCTTCGGCGTCGGCCAGCGGCTTGCGTTGCGCAACAAGGGGCTGGAAGGCAGCGGCCTGTTCGAGCTTCCCCAGACCGTGCCGCACCAGTTGATGATGTCGGCTACGCCGATTCCGCGCACGCTGGCGATGACCTTTTACGCCGACCTCGAAGTATCGGTGATCGACGAACTGCCCCCCGGACGCACGCCGATCGTCACGCGGGTGATCGACCAGAACCGGCGCGACGAAGTGATCGAGCGCGTCCACGCCGCCGCGCAGGAAGGGCGTCAGGTTTACTGGGTCTGCCCCCTCATCGAGGAATCGGAAGCCTTGCAACTGCAGACGGCGACCGATACCCACGCGACGCTGGTCGAGGCCCTGCCGGACCTGCGCGTGGGCCTGGTACATGGGCGCCTCAAGCCGGCCGAAAAGCAGATCGTCATGGATGCCTTCATCCGCGCCGAGATCCATGTGCTGGTAGCGACCACCGTGATCGAGGTCGGCGTGGACGTGCCGAATGCGTCGCTGATGGTGATCGAGCATGCGGAGCGTTTCGGTCTGTCGCAGCTGCATCAGCTGCGCGGCCGCGTGGGGCGCGGGTCGGCGGCCAGCGTCTGCCTGCTGCTTTATCAGTCGCCGCTCGGGCCGGTGGCAAAGCAACGCCTGATGACCATGCGCGAAACCACCGACGGCTTCGAAATCGCGCGGCGGGATCTCGAGATCCGGGGCCCGGGAGAGTTTCTCGGCGCGCGGCAGTCGGGGCAGGCGATGCTGCGCTTCGCCGATTTGCAGAACGATCAATGGCTGGTGGAAAAGGCGCGCGATCTTGCGTATGCGCTGCTGCGCGACGACCCGGCGACGGTGGAAGCGCACTTGGCGCGCTGGCTCGGCGGCCGCGAGGATTATCTGAAGGTATAGCCGGCCGCCCGCCGTGGGCGTCCGCATTTCTATATACTATCCTGGCAATCGCGGCGCGCCCGCCCCCCGGACGGGATATCATGGCTGGTCCTCTTGCAAAGTAACCTGTATGACCCTGACTGAACTCAAATACATCGTGGCCGTCGCGCGACAAAAGCATTTTGGTCATGCCGCGGAAGCCTGCTTTGTCGCCCAGCCGACCTTGTCGGTGGCGATCAAGAAGCTGGAGGATGAACTCGGCGTCGTGATTTTCGAGCGCGGCGGGACCGAGATTTCGATGACGCCGCTCGGCGCCCAGATCGTGGCGCAGGCCGAACGCGTGCTGGAACAGACCGCGGCCATCAAGGAAATCGCGAAGCAGAACAAGGACCCGCTGGCCGGTCCGTTGCGCCTCGGCGTGATCTACACGGTTGCGCCTTACCTGCTTCCGGCGCTGGTCAAGACCATGATCGAGCGCGTGCCGCAGATGCCGCTCGTCCTGCAGGAAAACTTCACGGTGCGCCTGATCGAACTGTTGAGGCAGGGCGAACTGGACGCCGCCGTCATGGCCCTGCCTTTTTCGGACCAGGGCCTGATGGTGCAGCCGCTCTACGATGAACCCTTCGTCGTCGCCTTGCCGAAACATCACGCATGGGCCAAGCGCGGGTCGATCGCGGCCGAAGAACTGAAGTCCGAAACCATGCTGCTGCTCGGCAACGGCCATTGCTTCCGCGATCAAGTGCTGGAAGTCTGTCCGGAAATGTCGCGTTTCTCGACCACCGGCGACGGCATCGCGCGCACCTTCGAAGGTTCATCGTTGGAAACCATACGCCACATGGTCGCGTCGGGCATCGGCATCACCGTGCTGCCGCAGGCATCGGTGCCGGACATGCATGCGAGCGACGGCATGCTGCGCTACATCCCCTTCAGCGAGCCCGCGCCGTCGCGCCGCGTCGTGATCGCATGGCGCAAGAGCTTCACGCGCCGGGCCGCCGTCGATGCGGTGCGCCAAGCGGTGCTGTCTTCCGATCTGCAAGGCGTGGCCATGCTGAACGAAGCGCAGACGGCGGAAGGCTGAGCTGCTTTTCCATTCCCGGCCCGGTCCCGGGGCGGGCGGCGCGCGATTTATAAATTTATA
>JAQGLQ010000150.1 GCA_028292785.1 Noviherbaspirillum sp.
GCCTGCCGTTCCAGAAGCCGGTGCGGAATTTCACGTCCACGCCATAAGCGCTCGTGTCCTGCGAGATGACCAGCAATTCCTTGACGCCGGCCTTGAAGAGCTTCTCCGCTTCCAGCATGACATCCGCTACCGGTCGGGATATGAGGTCGCCGCGCATCGACGGGATGATGAAGAAGCTGCAGCGGTGGTTGCAGCCTTCGGAAATTTTCAGATAGGCGTAATGCCTGGGCGTGAGCTTGATACCCTGCTGCGGGATCAGGTCGATGAATGGCTCGTGCGGCTTGGGCAGATGCTTGTGCACCGCCGCCATCACTTCGCCTACCGCATGCGGTCCGGTGACTGCGAGCACCTTGGGATGCACGCTCCGGATGATGTCGTTGCCGGCCGCATCCTTCTTCGCGCCGAGACATCCCGTCACGATCACCTTGCCGTTTTCATTGAGCGCTTCGCCGATCGCGTCGAGCGATTCCTGGACTGCGGCGTCGATGAAGCCGCAGGTATTGACAATGACCAGATCGGCGCCGTCATATGATTTGGCGGTATCGTAGCCTTCGGCGCGCAATTGCGTCAGGATCTGCTCGGAGTCGACCAGCGCCTTGGGACACCCAAGGGAGACGAAACCGATTTTGGGTACTGCCTGGGAAGGGTTGGACATAATGAAGGAAAGGGTACAAAAGCAAAGCCGCTATTGTACCCTTTCAAGGGTCCGCTCCCGCGCCGGGCGACCGAGCATCACTGCCTTGGCCGCCGCCTTGACGTTTTGCTATTTTTTCGTCGGATCCGTTCCGGTCGGCCCGGTGAACGGGAACGTGCCGAACATATTCTTGGTCTGGTTCTGCATCTGGTCCTGCATTTGCAGAAACAGCGATTTGCTCTGTTCGATGTAGTTGCTCATCATCCCCTGCATCATGGGACCCTGCACGTTCATGAACTGTGTCCACATCTCCGGACTGAATGGCTTGCCTTCGATAAAGCCCTTGGAACTCTCTGCCAGCTTGTTCTGTATGTCGATGAAGGCCTGGATATTCTTTTCTAGGTAAGAGCCCATCATGCCTTGCATCGCGTGACCGTAATACCGAATGATCTGCGACAGAGCGCCGCTGGAAAACATCGGCGAGCCGTTCGCCTCTTCTTCGAGAATGATCTGCAGCAGAATGCTGCGCGTCAGATCCTCGTCGGACTTGGCGTCGATGACCGTGAATTCTTCGTTTTCGAGCACCAGTTGCTTGACATCCGATAGCGTGATGTAAGAACTCGTTTGGGTGTCGTAAAGTCGGCGATTGGGATACTTTTTGATCAAACGCTCGGAACTCTTTTTTGCACTATTCATATGAATTTCCATTTGCGTCGCAACGCGTCTCATCCAACTTTAAAAAGCGAACAGGCGTTCGCTTAACTCTTTATAAGTATAGTTCGGAAAAACACAGCTCCACGATACTTTGTACGGCCCGACTGACCGCGCATCGGTGCATGCCGGAGATCGCTTGGGTTTTATATTTTTAGCAACGACTAACAATTAGTTGCGGAGACCAGACGATCCCACGAAATTGCGGTCAATGCAATATGTGCAGACGGCAATCCCATGCGGATTCGATATTCTTCTTACTCGGCTTTGACTTTGACGTAACGACCCGGGGCCGGCTCGATCGCTTTAAATTCGGCATTGCCGTAGTCGCGCGGCGCATCGACTTGGCCGCCGCCATGTTCCGAAAGAAAGTCCGCCCATTCGGTCCACCAGCTTCCCGGAAATTCCTCCGCGCCGGCCATCCATTCTTCAGCACTGGCGACCGTTTTGGCATTGGTCCAGTAACTGCGCTTTTTCTTCGCGGGCGGATTGATCACACCTGCAATATGCCCCGAGGCGCCGAGCACGAAACGATTCCGGTTGCGCTTCTTCGGGTTCAGCAGAAAGGTCGATTGATACGCCGCCGTCCATGGAACGATGTGATCCTCGCGGGAACCGTAAATGAAAGTCGGCGCATTGATCGTGGACAGGGCGATTTTCTGGCCGCACAGGGTCAGATTGCCCGGCTCCCTGAGCCGGTTTTCAAGGTACATATTGCGCAGGTACCAGCAAAACATCGGACCCGGCAGATTGGTGCTATCGGCATTCCAATACAGCAGATCGAACGCCGGCGGCTCTTCACCTTTCAGATAATTGGTTTTGACGTAATTCCAGACGAGGTCGTTGGGCCGCAGGCTCGAGAACGCGGACGTGAAGTCCCGCCCCGGCATCAAGCCACCCTGGCCAATGGTTTTTTCACGCAGCGATACCTGCGCTTCATCGATAAAGACTTCGATCACGCCGCTGTCGGAATAATCGAGCAAAGTCGTCAGCAAGGTCAGGCTGGCGACCGGTTTTTCTCCACGCCCGTATAGCGCAGCCAGGCCAGAGGTGAGAAGCGTGCCGCCGACGCAGAATCCAAGCGTGTTGATGTCGGCCTGCCCTGATATCTTTTGCGATACCTCGATCGCCTTGAACACACCCTGCTCCACATAGTCGTCCCAGGTGACATGCGACATTGAAACATCGGGGTTGCGCCAGGAAACCAGGAAAACGGTATGACCCTGCTCTACTGCGAACCGCACCAAGGAATTTTCGGGCTGCAAATCCAGAATGTAGTATTTGTTGATGCAAGGCGGCACGATCAGAAGCGGACGTTCATATACCTTTTCGGTCAGCGCCTTATATTGCAGCAACTGAAAAAGCTCATTTTCGAAAACGACTGCTCCTTCCGACGTCGCCACATTTTTTCCGACCGCGAAAGCGGTCTCGTCGGACTGCGATATCTGACCTTTGCGCAAGTCCGCTAGTAATTGCACCATTCCCTTCATCAAGCTTTCGCCCTTGGACTCGATGAGTTTCTGCTGGGCTTCCGGATTGGTTGCCAGAAAATTGGCGGGAGACATTGCATCTATTAACTGTTGCACCGCGAAGCGGATTTTTTGCTTCGTCTTCGGCGGCGCCTGCACCACCTCCGCCATCGATGTAAGGAAGCGCGCATTCAGCAGATAAGCCGCCGCACTGAACGCAAAAAAGGCATTCGATTTCCATTCCGGCGCCGAGAAACGCCGGTCGGCGATCGGCAATTCTTTCGATGCAAACGCGTCCTCCCATAGAGCTGTTAGTTGCTTCATGTAATCATTTTGCAACTGGGTCATTGCCGCGGGATCGACCGTCGCTCCGAGTTCGCTGATCGCTGCGGCGATCGGTTTTGTGTCGGCCTGGGAAGCATTGAGCCAGGCTTGCCAGGCATCCGGATTCATGAATTGCGCCATCCATTGGGATGAATCTGCGTGAGGAGGAAACATGTTCATGCTGGCGTCTTTCTTTTCGCGTATGGTTACAGATTTACCGGTGCTCAACTCTTATGCATATTGTCGCCATCGCATGGCTTTACGTCGTCTTCATGATGTCCATCACCGAACACTCAGTGATTGCCGGCATCATGACTTTTCTGCTGTATGGCGTGCTGCCCCTGTCGATCATTCTATACTTAATGGGAACAAACCATCGCAGACGCAAACGCTTCAAAGCGGGAAAAGCACGCGAGCATTCGGAGGCTCCGCTTCAAGATCAGGAACGGTGAAACGCAGGAGCCTTATTCCGGATTTTATTCATGCTCCAGCCAGATCAGCGAGGCCATGCGACCGGTCGTCTTGTCGCGCCGATAGGAATAAAAACTCCGGTCATCGGTGAATGTGCAAAGACCACCGCCTGACACCTGGACCACGCCTGCATTCTCCAGCACGATGCGCGCCAGACCATAGA
>JAQGLQ010000154.1 GCA_028292785.1 Noviherbaspirillum sp.
CCCGCGGGCGGCTGTGCAGCTGGGGTGGGCGCGGCGCTCACCTCGAAGGAAGGCGGCGACACCTCGAAGGTGACGCAATAATCCATTGCCGTTTCCTCGAAGTCTTTTTCGCGCCCGAGGCGCTGCAGCAGTTCGAGCAGCAGCAGCCAGGGCGCCTCGCCACCGCCCCGTTCACCGATGGCGAGCATGGGACGCAGCACCCCGATCAGGGCGTCCGTCCCGGCCAATGCGAGCTCGCGCCCGGCCGCGCGCAAACCCTGCAAGGCTGACAGCAGGGCGGCGCAGCCTTCGATACTGGCGTGCGTCATTCCGCTGAAATCAAAGCGCACCGGCGCCCCGTCGCTTACCAGCAGGCCCTGCAGGCGCGGCGCGGCATCGGCGTCGAGCTTGCCCGCAAAGCGCGCGCTCGGCGCCACACCTGTCCAGGCGGCAGCCGGGGTGTCTGGCGGCACCCGTCCGGTATACGCGGGCGGCGACGTTTCGAAATGGCTGGCGTAATCGATCGCGATGCTCTCGAAGTCGGATTCGCGGCCCTGCGCCTGGTACAGGTCGAACAGCATCCACCAGGGTTGGCGCTCGTTGCGGCCGAGCCCGGGCAAGCTGCCCAGCAGCATCTGTTCGGCGAGGTCAGCCTGCCCATTCGCGTAGAGAATCGCGCTTTCCTCGACCACGGGCGCGCTGGCCGGGACGGCGGCGGCGTCGGGCAGGTCGGACAGGGTAAGGGGTTCGCCCGCGGGCGCGGCGTCGACGATGCTCGCCGCAGCCGCCGGGATGCGCCGTGCGCTGCCCCAGGCGGCCCCGGTATCGGCGAACATGTCCGTCGTCATTTCCAGTTCGATCGCGTCGATCTTGGCGGCGGTGGCGCGGGCGATGTCGCGCTGACGTTCGCGCTCGGTCTCGCTGGAGAGAGGGGACCCGGGGGCCGACGTTTCCTCGGGGCGCGGGCGTGCCGCCGGCCGGCTTGCCGGCACCTCGTTCTTTTTCTTTAAAAAGGAGAAGAAGCGCACGTCGTTCCCGTTGGTTGCGTTTGTCGCGTTTGTCGCCTGTGTCGCGTTTGTTGTTCAGCGCCTCAGCCTGGAGCGCTCGTCCACGACGTTAGCATGGACGCAACCAGGGCGTGCCGCGCACACCTGCGCCCGCGCAAAGGCTGTGCGGTGCACGCTAGTGTATCCGATGAGAAAGTTTCTGAGCGCAGGTACCGCAGGGAGCACGGCAGGCGTAAAAATGCGAAAAGCATGCGCCGGGCGCATGCTTCTCAAAGGCGGAACCCAAGGTCGAGGCCCAGGGCGGGTCCCAAGGGAGAGACCTGGAACGATCAGTCGCCGTACAGCTTTTGCTTCAGTTCGCGGCGCTGTTGCGCTTCCAGCGACAGCGTCGCGGTCGGACGCGCAAGCAGGCGCGGAATGCCGATCGGCTCGCCGGTCTCTTCGCACCAGCCATAATCGCCGGAATCGATGCTGGCGATCGCCTGCTGAACCTTCTTCAGCAGCTTGCGTTCGCGGTCGCGGGTACGCAATTCGAGCGCATGCTCCTCCTCGATCGTCGCACGGTCGGCCGGATCGGGCACCAGCACGGTTTCGCGCAGATGTTCGGTCGTTTCGCCGGCGTTTTTCAGCAGGTCCTTTTCGAGCTGCTGCAGACGCGCCTTGAAAAAGGCGAGCTGCGCCTGGTTCATGTAGTCCTTGTCGCTCATCTTGAGCAGCTGCTCTTCGGTCAGCAGCACGCCGTCTTCCGCGACAGCTGGGTTGGGTTTGCTTGTTTTAGTGGCCACTTCGCTTACTTTCGAAACTACGGTTTGTTCAATTTTATCTATTAGTCCCGTGCTTGCCTCGTTACTGCTCATGTGCCCGCCGGGCGCCGTCTGATCGGACTTCACGCCTGTGCCGGCTTCTTCCTGCGCATGATCCGGCGTGCTTTCCGTGCGTCGCTTTGCCGCCGCAGCCGTGACTGTGCCGGATTTTGCTGCCGCCGTCACCTTTTTCGCGCTAACGCGTGCCGTCGTGGTTTTAGCGACAACTTTTGCCGTGGCTTCCGGTGCTGAACTGACAATGGGATTCGCGGCGCTTTTCCTGGCAGGCTTGGCCGGCTTGCCTATCGCCTGGGTGGATGCAGAAGTTTTTCCAGGTGCTTTCGTTCCGCCGGCTTTGGCGGCTTTCGGTCCCGACCCCGCCGTGCCCTTGGCTGCAGTGCCGCCGGCGGCCGATTTCTTGACAGTTGCCTTCATGGTAACCCCCGCTTTCAATGAAAGACCGGCATCCTGAGACGTACTGAAAAGCCATACCGCCAACGCTGATATCGCGTGGTGCCGGTTGTTTCATCGGAAGGATATCGCCGGGCATCCTGCGTGGCACCTGTTGCCAAATATTGTCAAATCGTTACCGTTGCCGCTTGAACCTAGATCAACATCCGTTTAGTTTATACCAAACATTGTTCCAGTCCGCGAATAAAAGTTTCCCTCGGGAGATTTTTGCCAATGAAGACCAGCTTGCTTCCGCGTTCTTCATCATTGCTCCATTTCGCTCCCAGATCGCTGCCCATGATCTGATGCACGCCCTGGAACACAACCTTGCGCTCCGCGCCCTGCATCCATAAAACGCCCTTGTAGCGCAGCATGCGCGGTCCGTACACTTGCACCAGGCCGCCCAGCAGTTCGTCCAGCTTCGCGCTGTCGAACGGGCGCGAGCTGCGGAAGGTGAAAGCGGCGATGTCGTCGGAATGGTGGGCGTGATGATGATCATGGTAGGCATGCTCATGGTCGCAATGGTCGTCGCAATCGTGCTCATGCGCATGCTCATCCGCGGCAAGAAAATCCGGATCGATTTCCAGCTTGTCGTTAAGGTTAAAGCCCCGCAAGTCGAGCACCTCGGCGATCGGCGTCTGGCCGAACTCGGAGACGCGGATCGCAGCGCGCGGATTGATGCGCTTCAGGCGCGCCGTGACGGCTGTCAATTCATCCGCGCCGACGAGATCGGTTTTCGAGAGCAGCATCTTGTCGGCGAAGCCGACCTGGCGTTGCGCTTCTTCATGCTGGTCGAGCTGCTGCATTGCGTGCCTGGCATCGACCACGGTAACCACCGCGTCCAGCATGTAGTTGGCGGCGACTTCATCATCCATGAAAAATGTCTGCGCGACCGGCCCTGGATTTGCCAGCCCGGTGGTCTCGATCACCACATGATCGAAATCGAGTTCGCCCGCATGGCGCCTTTGCGCGAGCGAGCCGAGCGCTACGATCAGGTCGCCGCGCACGGTGCAGCAGATGCAGCCGTTGCTCATTTCAACTATCTGCTCACCGCTCTGCTGCACCAGGATTTCATTGTCAATGTTTTCCTGGCCGAATTCATTTTCGATCACGGCGATCTTGTAGCCGTGCGGCTCGCGCAGGATACGATTGAGCAGGGTGGTTTTGCCGGCGCCGAGAAAGCCGGTGAGGATGGTGGTGGGTATCAGTGCCATGGTCGGAATCGTCGTATAGGAATAAGGCGGTCATGGTGCGCAATCGGCGCACCATCCCTTGATCGTGAATTCGATGTCATGGCTGCGGAAACCCTTGCCGAGGGTCTCCTGCAGCGCGTCTTGCAACAATCCTGCTTCGCCGATGCTGTCGAGACAGAACACTCTCGCGCAGCGCGTGCACTTGAAGTGGCCATGCTGATGCTGCGGCACATGCCCCTCCTCGTGCCCGCTCTGCCCATGTTCCGTGCCGTGCTCGGCGCCGGCGCTGTAACGGAACACGCGGTCGTCGCCGGAAATCTTGTGCGCCAGCCCGGCATCCGTCAGGCAATCGAGCGCCCGGTACAGCGTCACCCGATCCATATCGGCGAATGTGTCCTGCACATCCTGGTGGGAAAATGCGCGCCGGGCGCCGAGCAGCGCCGCCAGCACCTTGACCCTCGCCGCGGTGACCCGCACCGAGGCGTTCTGCAATTGCGTTTCGGCGAGTTCCAGCAATGCGTCCGAATCGGCCTTGCGACCGCGTGCCGCGCCGGGAGGGATGGGCTTGGCTCTTGAAATCATGGAACCGGTCCGGGAAACAAAAATGTCATCGAATTATGCCCCAATCTGCAATTGAGTTGCAGTTATCGCACCGGTCAGGGCTTTTGAAGCATCAGGCCCTTCAGGTACTCGCCTTCAGGGAAGCTGGTCGTCATCGGATGGTCGGCGCCGGCCGACAGCCTTTTCAGGATGCGCGCATCGACCTTGGCATCGTTGGCGGCGCCGGCCACGATTTTCTGGAACAGGTCTGCGCCGATCGCGCCGGAACAGGAATACGTGAACAGCAGGCCGCCTTCGCGCAGCAATTGCAGGCCGAGCAGGTTGATGTCCTTGTAGGCGCGCGCCGCGCGCTCCGTCTGTTCGGGCGAGGCGGCGAACTTCGGCGGATCGAGCACGATCAGGTCGAAGGATTTTCCCTGCTCGCGCAGCGCGCGCAGCGTTTTGAATACATCGGCGTCCAGCCATTCCGCTTTGGCCGCATCGAAGCCGTTGAGCGCCATGTTGCGCCGGCCCACGGCGAGCGCTTCGCCCGATGAGTCGATCGACAGCACGCTCTTTGCGCCGCCCTTGAGAGCGGCCAGCGAAAAGCCGCCGGTATAGCAGAAGCAGTTGAGCACGTCGCGCCCCGCCGCGTTTTCCATCACCAGCCGCCGGTTGTCGCGCTGATCGATGTAAAAACCTGTCTTGTGGCCATTCTTGATGTCGACCGCGTAGCGCACCCCATTTTCCGTCACCAGGGTTTCCTGCGGCGGTTCCGCGCCGGCCAGTATTCCCGTGACCCGCGCCAGGCCTTCGCGTTCGCGTACCGAAGCGTCGGAGCGCTCGTAGATATTGGGGCAGCCGGTTTCAGCCATCAGCGCCTGGACGATGGGCGTCTTCCAGGCTTCGACGCCGGCCGATTGGAACTGGCAGACGAGATAACCCTGTCTGCCGCCATACCAGTCGGCCACCAGGCCCGGGAAGCCGTCAGCCTCGCCGAAGATGAGCCGGATGGCGTCGGTGTCCTTTACCGCCGCCAAGCGGTAGGCAAGCGCCTTCGCGATGCGGCGCTTGATCAAGGCATGGTCGACCGGCTCGTTGTCGAGGAAGCTCCATACCCGGGCGCGGATATGCGATTTCGGACTGAAGGCGGCGCGCGCCAGGAACTGGCCGGAGGACGATTGCACCAGAGCCGTCACGCCGGATCTGGATTTTTCCTCGGGCTTGCCTTCCACGCGTTCGATCGCCGTGGAGAATATCCATGGATGCCGGCGCAGCACGCTTTTTTCCTTGCCGGGCTTGAGGGTAATGGTCAACATGAGGATGCTTTAAAGGTTCGGTGGCAGCGCCGCAAACGCGTCTACTCCCCGGATTTGATCTTCCTGGCGCGCGGATGGGCAGCGTCGTAGACCTGCGTCAGTCGCTGGAAATCGAGCGAGGTATAGACCTGGGTGGCGGTAATCGACGCATGGCCGAGCATCTCCTGGACGGCGCGCAGGTCGCCTGAAGACTGCAGCACATGCGACGCGAAGGAATGGCGCAAGACATGCGGATGCACGTCGGCCGGAATGCCGAGGGATTGCGCATGGGCCTTCAGCCGATGTTGCAGCACGCGCGGCGTCATGCGGTTACCGCGCGCCGAAAGGAAAAGCGGGTGCGGATCCGTCTTGACCAGCGTACCCCGCACTGCGAGCCATGCCTTGATCGCTTTGATCGCCGGTCCGCCGACCGGCACATTGCGGCGCTTGTTGCCCTTGCCGGTCACCGCCACTTCCTGTTCGTCGAAATTGATCCATCCGGCCGAGACGTAATTGCCGTCCTTGACGAAATGGACATCGAGCGCGGCCAGTTCGGACACCCGCAAGCCGCTCGAATACAGCAGCTCGAACATCGCGCGGTTGCATCGCTGACTTGGCGCATCCGCATCCTTGCCGGGACTCGCTTCCGAAACAACGCGCACCGCATCGTCGGCCGACAAGGCCTTCGGCAGCGGTTTGCTGCGCTTGGGCGCTTTCACGCCGACCACCGGATTGGATGGCAGCGTGGTCTGATCCGCCAGCCAATCGAAGAATCCCCGCCAGGCCGACAGCTTGCGCGCTATCGAGCGCGGATTCAGACCCTTGGCGTGCAATTGCGAGGCGAATTTGCGCACATGGAAATGCGTCACCGTCGGGAACGCGGTATCGTTCGCCAGCGCTTCGGTGTACGCCGCAAGTTCGGCGAGATCGCGGCCGTAGTTGCTGACCGTGTGCGGCGACAGCTGGCGCTGCGTCCTGAGGTTATCCAGGTAGCCGGCGAGGTAGGCCTGATTGGTCTCGGCGTTCAAGGGATGGCTGTTCAGTCGAGCAGGCAGGTCAGCGCGGCGCTTGCGGTTTCGCCGATCTTCGACAGGAAGTCGGTCGCCATCGCGGAGGTGAACCGGGTCGGATCGGGCGAGCCCAGCACCAGCAGACCGAAGGTCTCGGGCGCGGCGCCGACGCGCAGCGGCAGCATGGCGATCGACTTGATGGAATCGGCATCCTCTATCCATGAAGCGGCTTCGAAATCGAGGTTCTCTCCGCAAAAAGGCGCGGTCAATCCGTTGCAGAAGATTTTCGCATCGGCCGACACCGGCGCGGCGAACCAGCCATGGGAAAACTCTTGCGCCACGCCCCACATGCGCAGGGTGACGTGCGGCACCGAGAAGATGGTCTGCAGGCTGTTGATCAAGGTATGTGGCAAATCGACATCATTGCGCGCCGTGAGCAGGGACCGGGTCCACGCCAGGAACTTGTCGGTGATCGCGTCGTTTTCCTGCGCGATACGCATCAGTTCCGCCATGCGCAGTTCCATCTGCTTGATCTTTTCGCGCAGCACTTCCATCTGCCGTTCCTGCAGCGAGGTGGCGCGGCCGGTGAGCGGGCTGGAGAGTTTTACCCTTGCCAGCAGTTCGGCGTGGTCTTCGAAAAAACGGGGATTGTCGGAAAGATAATCGGCGACGGCGGCGGAATCCAGTTGGTTCATGATGGGCAAATTTCGATAAAGGTCACGGCGCTGCGATGAATGACGCCGTCCGGCTGGAGAATGCAGCCATGGTCATGCATGATTTTAACCGACAACAGCGGCATCAGATTTCGATCTCGCCTTCGAAGACAGCTACCGCGGGGCCGGTCAGCATCACCGGAGCGGCGCCTCCCGCCCATGCGATCGTCAGTTCTCCGCCACGCGTATTGACGCGCACTATGGCGTCGAGCAGGCCGCGCCGGATGCCGGCCACGACCGCGGCGCAGGCGCCGGTGCCGCAGGCGAGCGTCTCCCCGGCGCCGCGCTCGAAGACGCGCAGATTGATCTGTCCGCGGTCGACGATCTGCATGAAGCCGGCGTTGACGCGTTTCGGAAAGCGCGGATGGCGTTCAACGACCGGACCGTCGAGCTCCACCGGAAACGACCGGGCATCCTCCACTACCTGCACGGCGTGCGGATTGCCCATCGAAACGGCGGATATCCAGACCGTGCGGCCATTGATTTCGAGCGGCCATAGCGTGTCGCGGCCTTCCGGTTTCGGCTGCAGGCCGGAGGCGTCGAACGGAACCCGATCCGCTTCGAGGATGGGCGCACCCATGTCGACCGTAATGCGGCCATCCGCTTCGAGCGTCGGTTCGATGACGCCCGACATGGTTTCCACCTTGATCGAGCGCTTTGCGGTCAGACCCTTGTCGGTGACGAAGCGGAC
>JAQGLQ010000155.1 GCA_028292785.1 Noviherbaspirillum sp.
GAATGGCCAGAGCGGCAACGACCTCATGCAGGGCGGAGCCGGCAATGACTCCATCACCGATACCGCGGGCAACAATCTGCTCGATGGCGGCGCAGGTACAGATTCGTTGACGGGCGGCGCCGGCCGGGAGTTCATCATCGGCGGCGCTGGCAATGACAGCATCACGACCGGCACCGGAGCGGACATCATTGCATTTAACCGAGGGGATGGCCAAGACACCGTTTTGGCTAGCACGGGCAAGGACAACACGCTATCTCTCGGAAAAGGGATCAAATATGCGGACTTGCTGTTCAAGAAGAGTGCCAATGATCTGATCCTAGTCACGGGTGCCGGCGAACAGCTGACATTCAAGGGTTGGTATGCCAGCAGTAACAACCGTAGCGTGGCAAACCTGCAGGTGATCATCGAAGGGACTGCCGATCATGATGCCGGTTCGACCAATATTCTCAACAATAAGAAAATCGTTCAGTTTGGCTTCGATGGGCTGGCGACAAAGTTTGATCAGGCGCGTGCTGCGAATCCATCGCTGACAAGTTGGGCACTGTCATCGTCATTGATGAATTTTTACCTCGGCAGTAGCGACACTGCCGCGTTAGGCGGAGATCTGGCATACCAGTACGCAAGGAATGGCAACCTGTCGGGTTTCTCGATGATGCCTGCTCAGGCCTTGCTGGCGGATTCGCAGTTTGGGGTGGCAGCACAGACGTTTGATCCGCAAGCTTCCGTGCAAGGTATCTCGCCCAGATTGATCTGATGGAACGCGCGCGTCTTGCTTACATGTTGCCGGAGGCGGAAATGATCCCGCCACCGAGGCAAACCTCGCCCTGGTAGAGAACGGCTGACTGGCCGGGAGTGATCGCCCATTGCGGCGTCGGGAAAGTCAGATGGAAACCGTCGGCGTCGATGGTCCTGTGCCGGCACGCGACGTCGGCCTGGCGATAGCGTGTCTTCGCCGCCAGGTGCTCGGCTTGCGGCGCCTCGCCGGCAACCCAGCTGATCTGGGCCGCATCGAGCGACGAGGCGAGCAGCCACGGGTGGTCATGGCCTTGAACGACATACAAGATATTGTTCTCGACGTCTTTTCTTGCGACATACCAGGCGTCGCTGCTGCCTTGGGCATTCTGGAAGGATTTCATTCCGCCGAGGCCGATGCCCTTGCGCTGGCCGAGCGTGTAGAAACTGAGGCCTACGTGTTCCCCGACGATGGTGCCGTCCGGCGTTTTCATCGGGCCCGGTTTGTACGAGAGATATCGGTTCAGGAAGTCACGGAACGGCCGCTCGCCGATGAAGCAGATGCCGGTTGAATCCTTCTTCCTTGCATTGGGCAAACCGATCTGCTCGGCGATTCTGCGCACCTCAGTTTTATGGATTTCGCCAAGGGGGAAAAGGGTTTTCGACAGTTGCGCCTGATTCAGCCGATGCAGGAAGTAGCTCTGGTCCTTGCTGGCGTCGATCGCTTTCAGCAATTCGAAGCGGCCCGAAGCCGGCCCCGAGGTGACTTCGCGCACGCGGGCATAGTGCCCGGTGGCGATCAGGTCGGCGCCCAGCTTCATTGCATGATCGAGGAACGCCTTGAACTTGATTTCGGCATTGCACAGCACGTCGGGATTCGGCGTGCGGCCGGCCTGGTACTCGCGCAGGAATTCCGCGAAGACGCGATCCTTGTATTCGGCGGCGAAGTTGACCGCTTCGATATCGACGCCGATCACGTCCGCCACGCTCACCGCATCTATCCAGTCCTGACGGGTCGAGCAGTATTCGGAGTCGTCGTCGTCTTCCCAGTTCTTCATGAACAGGCCGATTACCTCGTAGCCTTGTTCCTTCAACAGCCAGGCGGAAACCGACGAGTCCACGCCTCCGGACATGCCGATGACAACCTTCTTCTTCAAATGCATTTAAACGATACCAGTATGGGCCAATGGACTGCGGACGGACTGCGGCTGGCGCATCATCCCCACCGCATCCGGGTGGGTGTACAACAAGGAAAGAGGGGCTCGCTTACCGGCCAGATAGTCATCGACGCAGCGCATGACCAGGGGGCTGCGATGCTTGTCCTCGCAGGCGACCAGTTCTTCGCGCGTCATCCAGACGGTGCGCAGAATGCCGTGATCGAGCGGGCGGTCGTGCGCCATGCCAAGGTCGCCGGTGAACGCAAAGCGCAGGTAAGTGACTTCCTGACGCGTGCGCGCGGAAACATAGCGAGCCATATACATGCCCAGCAGCGCTGTGGGCGTAAAGTCATATGCCGCTTCTTCCAGCGTCTCGCGGGCAACCGCCTGCTCCAGCGATTCGTTGGGATCGAGATGGCCGGCCGGCTGGTTGAAGCGTATGCCGTCGCTGGTTTCTTCCTCGATCAGCAAGAAACGGCCGTCACGTTCGACAACGGCTGCGACCGTGACAGAAGGTTTCCAAACGTCAGTCATAGTATCCCTCTAAAGTGGACGCCATTTTACCGCGCAGAAGCCGGCTTTGCCGTGTCTTGCTGCGCCGCCGTGCCGCAGGTTGGCGAGGATATGCCATGGGCCCCGGAATGATGAAAAAATGGAATCATGTTCCGCAAAGTGAAGGCCAAGGTTGATATTTGCCAAAAATGTTCTGCAGCCATTCCCGTTGCAATCAAAAAGCCTGCAAAAGCTTCCACTTTGTTAATGTCACTGCTCGCCGCCAGGCTCTAGAATCGCGATGATTCCCCATTTGAATCCGTGTAAGATCATGCAGGAATTTCAATCCCCCTTTGATGGAGAGGCA
>JAQGLQ010000160.1 GCA_028292785.1 Noviherbaspirillum sp.
AGCCGCTCAACACCGAGGGGCGACACCGTGATCAGACGGCTTGCTCCACGAGAAGCAGCCACGCTGACGGCGCCGGCGAGCAATTGACGGGTGTTGCTCATGCGGTCGAACGTTGTGGCCGATTCAAGGCACACGGAAGCTGCCGCGAACCTCGACAACTCCCATATCTTTTCATTTGACGGCGCAGGCAATCCCCCCATCAGGTTGGAGAATACGTCGCCCAGCAAATAGGGCTTCGTGGTCGGCAGGAGCCGGGCGCAACCGCAAATCGCACCGCGCGCGTCGCGAGCCACCACATACACGGTGTCAGGCCGGTCAAACTGGTCGAGTTCAAGGCCGTCCTGTGTCGGCAAGTTCCAGCCTAGCCGCTGAATGAATATTTTGTGCCTGTATTCCGCGATCTCCTTCGAAAATTTTGGGGAAAGATCGGTCGCGGCGCCGTGAATGATTTGGGTCATTTCTGCTCATGCATGTTGTTTTCACAGCACGATTACAGCTCTTCGGAATTCATGTCGTAACTGCCATTCTTAGCAGGATCGCGTTTGCGCGGTCGTCGACGCGGCAACATAGTGAAATGCGATTAATGAATGTAGGCGACGCGCCAGGTTTGGGTCACCTTCTCACACTATCGCGGGACTGCATTTTATCTACGAACGACGAACGACGAACAATCCGATCGAGGCGTGAACCTGAATGATGAAATCTTGGCTGGAAGCGAATCAGGCGGAATTCAACGATACCGATTCAGAGCAGCTGCTTTTTGCAAAGATAGCTGCGACTGCTCGGAAATTGGGATTCGAGTATTGTGCTTACGGGCTCCGCACGCCCGTCCCCATTTCACGTCCGGCGGTGGCGCTCTTCAATAACTACTCTCGGGAATGGCAGGACTGTTACCGGGAGCGCCGTTATATTGAGGTCGATCCCACCGTCCAGCATGGATTGAGATCGACATCACCCATCGTGTGGTCGGAAGACGTTTTCCGGAAGGCGCCGGGATTTTGGGAGGATGCGCGTTTCCATGGTCTGCGGTTCGGCTGGGCGCAGGCGGTACGCGACGCGAATGGAGTGGTTGGTTTATTGACTCTCGCGCGCGGTTCGGAAGCAATCACGGAAAGCGAGCTGCGGGCGAATGAGCAAAGAATGAGCTGGCTGACGCAATTCGCGCACGGAATGATGAGCAGGGTTCTGTCGCCAAAGCTGCTTCCGGAACTGGCGGTGGCATTAACGACGAGGGAAACGGAAGTGCTGCGTTGGACCGCGGAAGGAAAGACATCATACGAGATCGGACGCATCCTCCATATCACCGAGCGCACCGTTAATTTCCATATCAAGAACATCATCGACAAGCTGGGAGTGGCCAATAAAACACAGGCCGCCGTCAAGGCCGGGATGCTGGGGCTGCTGATTTAAAGCCATTTCAGGGGCACCATGCCACTCCTGGCAGACCATGGCTGCGGCATCGGTTCACCGGCGTTTGACTTCTATCGATTCTACCGGCAACCGTCGAACCAGCGTGCAGCAGAACAGATCATCATCGTGATCATGCACATAAATTTCCGCATCCGTCGGATGGACAAGGTAATGCGCGCCATTGGCACCCGCGGTCAGGGACCAGAAGAAATGTCTAGGCCATCCGCGATGCAAGGAAAGACCCGAGCGGAACATCGAGGCAAGCTCGAAGGCCGTCGGTAATCTCCAAGGCGTGCCACCTGCAATACGATTGCGAGCCAGGGAGTTGGCTTCATGCCAGGTTGCCAAATGCGTGTCGGGCTCCGTCCATAGCAAGCCGTCGTGGAGCACGCAACCCGCAGGGATCGAAGTGCCGGACCCGACGACGTGTCCATTCGCGGAATAGCAGATAAGCGCATCCATTCACTACCTCCATTGAACAAGCAGCAATGCGTGACCCAAGGTTGGGGATCGGTTCGTCGGAATAACTATGCGGCGCAGGCGCGGGCAGGGCAGCAACTATTAAGGAATCCTAAACAATGCTGTGCCTGCCGATGGCGATGCCCGCCACCGGCGCGGACGCACGTCGCCGGGGCCGGCATAAAAGAATTGCTTATCGTGCAAGGGGCCAGGATTAGCGCTCCTTAATATATGTCGCCCGCCCGAAAACGGATCGTTAAGGTTGAGTCACGCAGAGCTATCAGGCACCTGCCGCATTTATCGAAGAGCCGCAGAGAATGTCGGCTGAACCGGATAGCGGAAGCGCATATGCATGCGCTTATTCGGGGCAACCTCTTCCAAGCGCGTAACGACGGCTTGCGCAACGTCTGAGTGGCTATCCCTGTTCCATCAAGCGGATAAACTATGGGCAGTTTCGGTCTGGATGAGGGAAGGCAACGCGAGACATTACCCGCGTGGGTCACGGACGCGGGGCGGGCCTCCACGCTGCACCGCCTGGTCCGGGTCGCGGCCCGCTCCTGCAACGTTCCGATGGTTTCCGTCACCCTCGCCGCAGGCGGGGAATTTCGGCGTCTGGCATCCATCGGCCTCGACCCGCAAAACGGTAGTAACGGTGAGCTGGCGTTATGGACTGCTTGTTCCGTGTCAACGGTGGTGGTACCCGACCTGACGCGATGCTCGCTTGCCGGCAGTGCATTCCCCGCGACGGGGGCCAGTGAAATCCGCGCTTATTTCAGGGTGCCCCTGACTTCTTCTCAAGGCGTCGCATATGGAGCACTCGAGGTCATGGATCACGTGCCACGGGTATTGTGCGCGGCACATCTCGAAGTTCTTCGGTTCTTGGCGGCGCAGATTTCCGCCGAGTTTGAAAGCCGGCCCGAACCGGCGGCGCCGAAATCGATCGCTGACTATTCAAATCGTGTCAACGACACTCTCGTGCAGTGGTACATCGACGCCGGTCACGAGTTTCGCGAGCGGCGTCTGGGCTGGTGGAAAGCGGTAACAGGCGTCCAGCGTCTGGTATGGTCCAAGGAGGCCTCCGCCATGCATGGCATGAGCGCCGGCCGGGTTCCAGCCATCAGGCAGGCCATGCGATCCTATACGCGGACGGCGCGCAGGATATTGATCGAGCGGGTAAAGGCATGCATGCGCGACGGCACGCCCTTTGCCGAGGAAGTGGATGCGGTTACCGCCGATGGCCACGTCCGGCGGCGGATCATGGCGCGCGCGGTATGGGGCCAGAACGGCCTTGTGGCCGGCATTCAGGGCACGGTCGAGGATGGCGGCTGTGCGCGGAAAACAAAGCCTGGAATTGAGCACGTCGCTTCCGACGTCGCTGTATCTGACATCGAGGCCGCCGAACGCTCCGCCGGATGGTCTTCGCAACAGGAATCACTGAGGCAGCTTCAGTTGCTGCAAACATGTGTCGAGCGGCTGAACGATATCATACTGATTACCGACGCCGAGCCTCTCGGGCATCCGGGACCTCGGATTGTGTTCGTCAACGAGGCATTTCAACGTCAGACCGGATACAGGCGCGAAGAGGTTATCGGAAAGACGCCTCGTATCCTGCAGGGACCGAAGACCCAGGCCGCCGAACTCCTGCGCATAGGCGATGCGCTCAGACGGGAGAAACCCGTGCGGGCCGAGTTGATCAATTATAAAAAATCGGGTGATGAGTTTTGGCTTGAGCTTGACATTGCTCCGGTATTGGATAGCGGGGGCAAGCTGACCCATTGGGTTGCCGTACATCGCGACATCACGGCACGCAAGTCGGTCGAGGCTGAAATCCAGAACCTCGCATTTTACGATTCACTCACTGGACTGCCTAACCGTCGTCATTTGCTGAACCGCCTGGAACATGCTGTGGCGAGCAGCTGTCGCAGCCAATTGAAGGGCGCATTGCTATTTATCGACCTCGACGGATTCAAAACGCTGAATGACACCCTTGGCCATGACATGGGTGACCAGTTGCTTCAACAAGTCGGCCACCGCCTTTCGGCGTGCCTGCGGCAAAGCGACACGCTTGCAAGGCTCGGCGGAGATGAATTCGTGGTCATCCTCGAAAATCTCGGAACTGCTACCGAAGAAGCGGCGAGCAGGGCAGCTGCGGTCTGCGACAAGATCATGGCGGCCGTCAATCGGCCGTTTCAGCTAGGCGACCATGAATATGGCTCGAGTCCCAGCGTAGGAGTCACCCTCTTCGGAGAGCAGCATCAAAACATCGGGGAGCTGCTGAAACGCGCTGATCTCGCCATGTATCAATCAAAGGCGGCCGGCCGCAACACCGTGCGCTTCTTCGACCCGCAAATGCAAGCCGCGGTCAATGCGCGCCTGGCGCTTGAACGCGACCTGCGCCATGCGTTAGAGCGGCATGAGTTTGTGGTCCATTACCAGCCGCAGGTAAATGCTGAACGGCATATCACCGGAGTCGAGGCGCTGGTGCGTTGGCTGCATCCGCAGCGCGGCATGATGGCACCCGACGATTTTATCGGCGTGGCGGAAGACACCGGGCTCATCATTGACCTCGGAAAATGGGTGTTGACAACGGCCTGCACGCAGCTCGCCGCGTGGGCCGGCCGGCCCGAGTCGACTTTACTCGACATGGCCGTCAACGTGAGCGCCCGTCAGTTCCGGCACCCCGACTTTGTCGGTCAGGTATTGGATACGCTCAACTCCACCGGCGCGAACCCACGGCAGCTCAAACTCGAGCTGACCGAGAACCTGTTGATCGATGATATGGAAGCGACCAGCGCGAAGATGCGCCAGCTTAAGTCAAAGGGGGTGTGTTTCTCCCTCGACGATTTCGGAACCGGATATTCGTCGCTGTCTTATCTCAAGCGCCTTCCCCTGGATCAGCTGAAGCTTGACCGGCTTTTCGTCAGGGATGTGATGATCGATCAAAGTGACGCTTCGATTGCGAGCACGATCGTGAAGCTGGCCCGGAGCCTTGGGTTATCGGTTATCGCCGAAGGCGTGGAGACGGCGGCGCAGCGCGATTTTCTTGCGAACCACGACTGCACGACCTATCAGGGATATCTATTCAGCCGTCCTCTGAGCGCGGAAAAGCTGGAAGAGCTCATCCATATGGTAAACGGGCCCGCGTGCCGACCGTGATGTGCCGAAGAAAGGCTCGAAGAAAGACGCCAGGTGTCCCGATGGCCTTGCCTCGGACATGGGGTCACAAGCAGCTCATTTAGCGGAGAGGGCAAAGGCAGATGAAGCATTACAACACGACAGACCAATAAAAATGAGGGATTTTCTCCTCGGGTAGCCAGGTAATCCGGGTGAATACGAGGGGAGTTTTAGGGAGGAGCTCCATGAAGATCAGATTGAAAGTCGTCGGCGATAACCTGTTCAGTTTGCTCTCCGCATCACGAACTCCAGACTGCGGCGCATTTCCCGAGCTGTACGAAAAGCAGCACGTCGACTGGGAGCTTACGCTGATCGAAAGAGACCTGACCGCGGAAGAGCTGGTCACCGTTCCCGATTCGCCCGACGTGGTACTGGTTTCCGGAGATAAGATATCGTCGCTCAGCGAACTGGAAAGAATACAGGCCGCCGCTCCGACGTTTCACCATTTTCGGTCCGGATCGTCATTGCGTACGCCGCTTCTCATGGTTTTCAATTCCTGGAGTTCGTTGAAGACGGTGCAGGACCTTCCGGAAGTCGTATCGGACTGGGTCGTGTCGCCCGTCTGCGTGCCCGACCTCGTGCGCCGCATTATCCGATCATTGAAAAGGCAACGCCTGATCGGTGCTACCGTGACATTTGGCCCCCTCATGCTCTCCCGATCCGATCATAAGGTTTCATACGGGTCA
>JAQGLQ010000188.1 GCA_028292785.1 Noviherbaspirillum sp.
ACGGCGTAAAACGTCAGCAATAGGGCCGACCAGCCTAGGTCCTGAGCCTTGACCACCAGTACAAGGATTGATGCCAGCACGGGGCCGGCGCACGGCGTCCATACCGCGCCGAGCGACATTCCGAGCACGAAACCGCCGGCATTGCCATTGGCCGCCTGTACATCTGCCGCCGCCGCGGCCATGCGTGAGAAGCGTGGTTGCAAGTGCACCACCAGCCATTCATAGGGGCGTGGCCACAGGCGCAGCAGACCTGTCAGTGCTAGTAGCGCAATGGCGCTATTGCGCAGCGCTTCCTGCGCCACATGAACCGTGCTGGAAATGGCGCCCAGTAGCATCGCAAAGGACGCGAACGTCAAAATGAATCCGGTGACAATGAATATTGGGCGCACGCGGCTGGGACGGTTGGCCGAGATGCCGAGCAGAATCGGCATCACCGGCAGAATGCAGGGTGAGGCGACGGTGAGCAGTCCAGCCAGGAGGGCCAGCGGCGTTTCGAGTAGGTTATACATGATGAGCATTCCGTTGATTGGCATAGATGGATTGGAACGCTTGCACGTATCTGGCTTGTGTCAAGCATGACGACGAGTGCAATGTTCTGTATCGCAGGCGTGCCAGACACATTGAGATACGAATCGCTGCCCGACTTCGCCGCAAGACAGGCACTGCGCGAAGCGGCGGACATAGTCAGCACGCGTTCCACTTTGTGAACTCAGTGACTGACGCAAATCGGTGAATCCGGCGAATTCCGGGATATGTCGCGAGATGGATGAAGCGAAAATGAGGTCTACTGACCGTGACGGGCGGCTAACCTTAATACAAGCCCGACAATGAAAAGGACCAAGGCGACTACCGCGTGTAACCCCAGTTCCCAGCATAATAGGCAGAATAGGAATGACTCAGGAGCAGGCAATGATGTGCACACTGTCCAGCAACGCCAAGGGCGTTCCGATCATGTTAGTTGTAGCTCTGTACTTTTGTCGGCCACCGGCATTTAATCATTTGCCGAATATTTGGCGTGTGCTGCAAGCGAGATTGGTGCAATGATTTGTATCAACGTGAAGCTCAGATACATGGGGATACAAAAGGCCATGAAGACTCGGATATAAAGGGAACATTGCAACGCGAGTAAATTCACGAACGCTGTGCAACTTAGCGATTCCCGCTACTGGGAGGCAGTTTGAGTACATACTGCGCTTGGCACCCACAACGCTCCCGAATTACAGGCTTGGCCGCGCCAAGGCGCGTTAATGTCGCCAGCGTTCTCCGGACGCGAACTGCGGATTGCCGGCGAAACTGAACAGACCTGCAAGCACTCGCGGGCATTGTGCGTCCATGTCGGCGGTCTGGATGGCTTGGAGAGATACGCGCTAATAAGTAATGTGGCAGGCAGGGTCAACCGGGCCGAAGAAGAAAGCATGAAACGCGTATTCGCAGTCTTTGCCTTTCTCGCTGGCGGAATAAGCGTCGAGATCGTCAAACCCATGAAATGATCCCTGATTGGTATAAGCCAAGTGGGGATGCGAGCGACCGAGCGGAGGTACGGCGATGGAAAATTGTGACCACGTTCTGATCGTTGACGATGACCGGGAAATCCGTGAACTACTCGCCAAGTACCTTGAGAAGAACGGCATACGCGCATCGCTGGCCGCCAACGGTCGTCAGATGCGAAGTCTGCTCGAACAGGTTTCAGTGGACCTTATCGTGCTGGACTTGATGCTGCCAGGCGAAGACGGGTTGACGCTTTGCCGCGACTTGCGCTCGGGGAAGTGGCGCACGATACCGGTCTTGATGCTGACCGCTCGCGCTGAAGAAACGGATCGTATCGTCGGGCTTGAGATGGGAGCGGACGATTACCTGACTAAGCCTTTCGCGGTACGCGAGCTGCTGGCGCGGATTCGTTCCGTATTGCGTCGCGCACGCATGTTGCCGCCGAATCTGCAGGTGATCGAGGCAGTTCAATTCCTGCAATTCGGCGATTGGAAGCTTGACACCACCGCCCGCCACCTCATTGATGCGCAAGGCACGATGGTGGCGTTGAGCGGTGGCGAGTATCGGCTGCTACGCGCATTTCTTGATCACCCGCAACGGGTTTTGACTCGCGACCAATTGCTGAACCTGACCCAAGGCCGGGACGCGGATCAGTTCGACCGTTCAATCGACCTGCTGGTAAGCCGCCTGCGTCTGCGCTTGCAAGATGACGCTCGCGAACCGCGATATATCAAAACCTTGCGCAGTGAAGGCTATGTATTTTCCGCAGCGGTGGAGATTCGGGAGAATGCGCGATGAGACCGCCGCGATGGACTTGGTGGCCGCGCACGCTGTTCACGCGCCTAACACTGATCCTTTTTATTGGGCTGGTCCTTGCCCACGCGCTGTCGTTCGGGCTGATCATTCACGAGCGCACCGAGGCAACCACCAACATGATGCTCGGCTATCTCGAAAGAGATGTCGCTAGTTCGGTCGCTTTGCTCGACCGCTTGCCCGCAAACGAACGCGCCGCATGGTTACCACGCCTGGAACGGCGCACCTACAGCTTCTCGCTCGAGCCGGGGATGCCAGGCCATCCTCCCGACACAAGACTCTCCAGTCTGATTGCTGCATCATTTGCTGAAGCAATCGGCAGTCATTACCCCCTTACCGCGACCGTATTGCCGGGTGGACAAGATCGTGTTCAGGCACGTATCAAGCTGAGTGACGGCAGTCCCCTGACGATAGACATGCGGCCGGCATCCGTCCCTTTATCATTGTGGTTGCCTCTGGTGCTGCTGTCTCAGTTGATTTTGCTTGCCATGTCTACCTGGATCGGGGTACGCCTGGCCACCCGCCCTCTCGCGCAGCTGGCAGACGCGGCAGACACGCTGGGCCCCGATTTGCGTGCCTCGCGCCTGCCTGAAGATGGCCCTCTGGAAGTGGCGCGGGCAGCCAAGGCCTTCAATGCGATGCAAGAGCGTATCAACCTTTACATGACTGAGCGCGTGCAAATTTTGGCGGCTATCTCTCATGATCTTCAGACGCCCATCACGCGCATGCGCATGCGTGCTGACATGATGGATGATCCCGAGCAACGCAAGAAGTTAAACCAGGATCTGCACGAGATGGAAGCGTTAGTCCGCGAAGGCGTCATTTATGCACAGACCTTGCATGGAACGACCGAGCCGCCTTGCCGCATCGATCCTGATGCCTTGCTAGATAGTCTGGTATGCGATTATCTTGATGCGGGAGAAGATTTGAGATTGTGTGGAAAAATAGAGCGGACATTCGTTACCCGCCCGCACGCATTGCGTCGTGTCCTTAGCAACCTAATCGATAACGCCCTCAAATACTCAGCTACCGTCGAGGTCTCCGTATTCACCGGTGAAGACCGACAACTGACGATCCTGGTGCTCGACAGTGGGCCTGGAATACCAGAAGATGAGCTTGAAGCGGTTTTCCAGCCGTTTTACCGCGTAGAAGCGTCCCGCAATCGCAGCACTGGGGGTACCGGCCTCGGGCTCGCGATTGCCAAACAGCTTACACAAGCAATGAATGCAACGCTTGTGCTACAAAACCGTTTTAGTGGCGGTTTAGTAGCACGGCTCACGCTCGTAGACATGGCATCTGAACTCGACTTGCCAGTCATCGCGTACCCCCTGGAAGCAAGGCCGGTTTCACCATAACTCCGAAGTACAAAGTCGCGAAGGTCACCGGGATCGCCGCGCTGGGGAAGGCCACCCTTGCACTCGAATTGTTATTAGCTGCGTACGGAT
>JAQGLQ010000220.1 GCA_028292785.1 Noviherbaspirillum sp.
CACCATGCGCGAAAATGTCCTCGCGCTCACGGTCGTCACCGCCGACGGACGCATCATCAAGACCGGCACGCGCGCGAAGAAATCCTCGGCGGGCTACGATCTGACGCGCATCTTCGTCGGCAGCGAAGGTACGCTCGGCATCATTACCGACGTGACCGTCCGGCTGTACCCGCAACCCGAAGCGATTTCCGCCGCCGTCTGCTCGTTTCCGGGCACCGGCGATGCGGTCAATGCCGTGATTCAGACCATCCAGCTTGGCGTGCCCGTCGCGCGCGTCGAATTTCTCGATGAGCAGGCCGTGCGCGCCATCAACGCGCACGACAAGTTGAATCTTCCGGAGGGAAAGCCGCTGCTGCTGTTTGAATTCCATGGCAGCGAGAGCGGCGTGCAGGAACAGGCGCGGCAAGTGCAGGACATCGCCGCCGAGCATGGCGCCAGCGGCTTCGAATGGGCGACGCGGCCCGAGGAACGTTCGCGCCTGTGGGCGGCGCGTCACAACGCCTACTTCGCGATGCTGCAGATGCGTCCGGGAGGGCGCGCGATTTCGACCGACTGCTGCGTGCCGATCTCGCGCCTCGCCGAGTGCATCCTCGACACCAAGGACGATTGCGAACGCAGCGGCATGATCCATTCCATCATCGGCCATGTCGGCGACGGAAATTTCCATGTGCTGCTGATGGTCGATCCGAACGATCCCGACGACGTCGCCAGGGCCGAGGCGGTGAACGCGCGCATGGTGACGCGCGCGCTCGCGATGGACGGCACCTGCACGGGGGAACATGGCATCGGCCTGCACAAGATGGATTTCCTGGTGCAGGAACATGGCGAAGGCGCTATCGACACCATGCGCACCCTGAAGCATGCATTCGATCCGAAAAACATCATGAACCCCGGAAAAGTCCTGCGCTGGTAACGATCGTCGATCATGAATGCTCCTTCCGCACAAGAATTCACTGCCGAGCGCCAGCGCGAAGTCGTCCGCGCATTGCGGGCCGTGGTGCCCGACGGCTGCGTGTTGTTCAACGAGGAAGACACGCGCCCCTACGAATGCGACGGACTTGCCGCCTACCGGCAATTGCCGATGGTGGTGGTGCTGCCGGAGAACGAAACCCAGGTCGCGGCGATCCTGAAGACCTGCCGCGCGCTGCAGGCGCCCATCGTTCCGCGCGGCGCCGGAACCGGACTGTCGGGCGGCGCCATGCCGATCGCGGATGGCGTGGTGCTGTCAACCGCGAAACTCAGCAAGATCGTCAGTGTGGATGCCTATTCGCGCACGGCGGTGGTCCAGCCGGGTGTGCGCAATCTGGCGATTTCGGAAGCGGCGGCTCCCTTCGGCCTGTATTACGCGCCCGATCCTTCCTCGCAGATCGCATGCACGATAGGCGGCAACGTCGCTGAAAATTCCGGCGGCGTGCATTGCCTCAAGTACGGCTTGACCGTGCATAACGTCCTGCGCGTGCGCATGGTGACGATCGACGGCGAGATCATCGAACTGGGCGGCGGCGCGCTGGATTCGCCCGGCCTCGATCTGCTCGCGGTATTCATCGGTTCCGAAGGCATGCTCGGCGTCGTTACCGAAGTGACGGTCAAGCTGGTGCCCAAGCCGCAGACCGCGCGCGTCATCATGGCTTCCTTCGATGACGTGGTAAAGGGCGGCAATGCGGTCGCCAACGTGATCGCCGCGGGCATCATTCCCGCCGGCCTCGAAATGATGGACAAGACATCGTCGCGCATGGTGGAACCCTTCGTAAAAGCCGGCTACGACACCGACGCCGAAGCCATTCTCCTGTGCGAATCGGACGGCACGCCCGATGAAGTCGAGGAAGAAATCGCTCGCATGAGCGAGGTGCTGAATGCATCCGGCGCGACCGCGATCTCGGTATCGCGCGACGAAGCCGAACGCCTGAAATTCTGGTCCGGCCGCAAGAATGCGTTTCCCGCCGCCGGCCGCATTTCGCCCGACTACTATTGCATGGACGGCACGATTCCACGCAAGCGGCTGGCGGAGGTGCTGACCCGCATCACCGAGATGGAAAGCCAATACGGCTTGCGCTGCGCCAATGTATTTCACGCCGGCGACGGCAACCTGCATCCGCTGATCCTGTTCGATGCGAACCGCGAAGGAGAATTCCGTCGCGCGGAACTGTTCGGCGCGGGTATCCTCGAACTCTGCGTCGAAGTCGGCGGCACCATTACCGGAGAACATGGCGTGGGCATCGAAAAGATCAATTCGATGTGCGTGCAGTTTTCGCCGCAGGAGCGCGAGGCGTTCTTCGCGATCAAGCGCGCATTCGATACCGCGTTCCTGCTCAACCCCGACAAGGCCATCCCTTCGCTGCATCGCTGCGCCGAATACGGCAAGATGCATGTGCAGCGCGGCCGGATGAAGTTCGCGGACCTGCCGCGCTTTTAAGAAAACCTTCCATGGAAACGACAACGGCCGAATTCAGGAAGCGCATCATCCAGGCGAGTGCCGCGAAAGCGCCGCTGCGCATTCGCGGTGGCGGCAGCAAGGACTGGTACGGGCAGGATCTGCAAGGCGAGGTATTGGATACCGGCGGCTATCGCGGCATCGTGTCGTACGAGCCGACCGAACTCGTCATCACCGCGCGCTGCGGCACGCCCCTGGCCGACGTCGAAGCGTCGCTGGCGCGGCACAATCAGATGCTGGCATTCGAGCCGCCGTATTTCGGGACCGGCGCGACCATCGGCGGCTTGGTCGCCAGCGGTCTGTCGGGTCCACGCCGTCAGCATGTCGGCGCCGTGCGCGACTTCATGCTCGGCGCCGTGCTGATGGATGGCAAGGGCGAGGTGTTGCACTTCGGCGGACAGGTGATGAAGAACGTCGCCGGCTACGATGTGTCGCGCCTGCTGGCCGGTTCGCTCGGCACGCTCGGCCTGTTGCTCGAAGTATCGCTGAAGGTGTTGCCTCGACCGGTTTCGGAAACCACGCTGCGGTTCGGGCTCGGCATGGCGGAAGCGATCCGCCGATTGAACGAGTGGGGCGGCCAGCCTCTGCCGATTTCGGCGAGCGCATGGCACAACGGCGTGCTGATCGCGCGCCTGTCCGGCGCCGAAGCGGCGGTCGGGATGGCAAAGCGGAGAATGGGCGGCGAAGAAGTCGAAGCCGACAGCATCTGGGCCGGCCTGCGCGAACAGACCAGCGATTTCTTTTCACTGAAGGACGCAGGCAGCCTGTGGCGGCTTTCCGTGCCCTCGCACGTGCCGCCTCTTGATCTGCCGGGCGAACAGCTGATCGAATGGGGCGGCGCCCAGCGCTGGCTCAAGCCCGAAGGCGATATCGAGGCCGCGTCGATCCGTTCGGCCGCTGAACAAGCCGGCGGACATGCCACGCTGTTCAAAGGCGGTGACAAGCGCGCCGGCGTATTTCATCCGCTCGCGGCCGCCGTCGAGAAAATTCATCGCAATCTCAAGCATGCATTCGACCCGTCCGGAATTTTCAACAGGGGCCGGATGTATCACGATTTCTAGATATGCAAACCAATCTGGCCGATTTCATAAAGCACACCCGTGAAGGCGACGAAGCGGATGCCATTTTGCGCAAGTGCGTGCATTGCGGCTTCTGTACCGCCACCTGCCCCACCTATCAGTTGCTCGGGGATGAGCTCGACGGCCCGCGCGGCCGCATCTACCTGATGAAGCAGGTCCTCGAAGGGAAACAGGCGACCCGCAAGACGCAGATCCACCTCGACCGCTGCCTCACTTGCCGCAACTGCGAATCGACCTGTCCCTCGGGCGTGCAGTATGGCCGCCTGGTCGACATCGGCCGCAAGGTGGTCGAAGACCAGGTGGCGCGCCCGCTGGCGCAGCGCATCGCCCGCACTCTTCTGAAGGAAATCCTGCCGCGCAAATGGCTGTTCACCCCCATGCTGAAGGTCGGGCAGGCGGTGCGGCCGCTCTTGCCCCGGACGCTGAAGAACAAGGTGCCGCCAAGGCAGGATGCCGGCGCATGGCCGCGCGCGCAGCATGCGCGCAAGATGCTGCTGCTCGACGGTTGCGTGCAGCCCGCGATGGCGCCCAACATCAACGCGGCGACGGCGCGCGTGATGGATGCGCTCGGCGTGCAGCTGATCGTCGCATCGCGCGCCGGATGCTGCGGCGCGATCCGCCATCACATGAGCGATCACGAGGGCGGGCTTGCCGATGCGCGCCGCAATATCGATGCATGGTGGCCGCACGTCGAAACCGGCGCGGAAGCGATCGTGATGACCGCTTCCGGCTGTGGCGTGATGGTCAAGGATTACGGGCATCTGCTGGCGCATGATGCGGCCTACGCGGCGAAGGCCGCGCGCATTTCGGAGCTGACGCGCGACCTGAGCGAAATCCTTTTCGGCTTCGAAGCCGAGCTCGCCGGCAAGCTCGGTGGAAAAATCGGCAGGCGCGTCGCCTGGCATCCGCCGTGCACGCTGCAGCATGGGCAGCAGATCCGTGGCAAGGTCGAGAGCGTATTGCGCGCCGCCGGCGTCGACGTGCAGCTATGCGGCGACAGTCATCTTTGCTGCGGTTCGGCGGGCACTTACTCGGTGCTGCAGCCGGATCTGGCTTATCGGCTGCGCGACAACAAGCTGAGCAGCCTGCAGGCGACCGGCCCGGAGATGATCGTCTCGGCCAATATCGGCTGCCTGACGCATCTGCAATCGGGGACCGCGACGCCCGTGCTGCACTGGATCGAACTGCTGGATCGCGCCTTGCGGCGCGCACTCTGAGAGTGCTGCGATGATCAATACGTTCACTACCCTGCTGGTCTTCCAGACCTTGGGCGAAGGCCTGGCCTATGCGTTCGCGTTACCGGTGCCCGGCCCGGTGATCGGGATGGTGCTGCTGTTCTGCTTCCTGATGCTCAAGCGCGATGCGGCTCCCAAGCTTGCCCCAAACGCGCTGGAATTTTTGAAGCACCTGTCGCTGCTGTTCATTCCCGCCGGCGTCGGCATCATGGTGCATGCGCAGCGCGTCGCCGCCGAGTGGCTGCCCATCGGCGCCGCCCTGATCGTAAGCACCACGCTATCCCTCGTGGTTACCGCGCTGGTTCTGAAGCGGCTGCAGAAATGACGCCGGGACTTAACCAGATCTGGGTCTATCTTTCGGCATCGCCCTTGCTGTGGCTGACCGCGACCCTGCTTGCGTATCAGGTGGCCTACGCAATCTATGCGCGATGCAAATTCAGTCCGCTGGCGAATCCGGTCGCGATCGCGGTCGCGCTTCTGGTGCTGATCCTCACCGTTACAAAGACACCATACAAAACGTACTTCGAAGGAGCGCAGTTCGTTCATTTCCTGCTCGGACCCGCGACGGTGGCGCTGGCGATTCCCCTGTATCAGCAATTCTCCCGGCTCAGGCGCAACTGGTTCGCCCTGCTGAGCGCCGCATCGATTGGCGGCGCGGCCGCGGTGGCGAGTGCGATGAGCGTGGCCTGGGCGCTCGGCGCTTCGCGCGCGACGGTGCTGTCGCTGGCGCCGAAAGCCGTGACCATGCCGATCGCGATGGGCGTATCCGAAAAGATCGGCGGTCTGCCGTCGCTCACGGCGGTGCTGGTCATGGTGACCGGCATCCTCGGCGCGACGACTGCGCGCTTCGTATTCGACCGGATGAAGATCGGCGACCACGGCATTCGGGGTTTTGCGGTCGGCGTGACGTCGCACGGCATCGGAACCGCCCGCGCTTTTCAGGTAAGCGAAGAAATGGGTGCGTTCGCCGGATTGGCGATGGGCTTGTCCGGCGTGCTGACTGCGCTGCTGCTGCCGTTGGCGCTGAGGTTGCTCGGGGTGTTCTCGATGGTCTGAGGGCAGTACCTGAACCAATTTACAGCTACCGGCTGAACCGCTTCGATGGCAGATGCAAACCTGGCAGAGGCCAACTTGAGTACTGCCACTCTTCGGGATGCGTCTCTGAAGGGGGCATGCCTGAAGCGCGCTGACCTGAGCGGCGCAAAAATGGGGGCGCGGATCTTGAGTCCGCAATTTTAAACTCCGCCAATATGTTCGGGACGATACTTGGGAGCGCCAATTTGCGCGGCGCGAAATTGGAAAACGCGGATCTGCGCATGGCGCAGCTGGATTTCGCGAATTTGCGGAATGCCTGTCTGGTCAATGCGGATATGCGTGAAGCCCACCTGATTAATGCGGAGATACCGGGTGCAAATCTGGGGAGCGCGAAGCTCCAAGGAGCAATGAGGTATGCGAACCTTGTGGGCACGGCTCAGCAGAA
>JAQGLQ010000223.1 GCA_028292785.1 Noviherbaspirillum sp.
ATAACCGGACGGCGGCGCGACCGCCTGCTCGGCGCGAAACCGCTGCAGGATGCGGCGGGCGATGACGGGACTGATCGGCGATCCGCCGGCATGCAGCATGCGGATGCAATCGGCTGTTTCGAGCGCCGGACTGTCTTTCAGCAAGTAGCCGGTCGCACCCGCTTCGATGCTTGCTATGACATGAGCATCGTCGCCGAATACGGTGATGACCATCACTCCGCAGCCCGGATGGACGCTCGCCGCATGCCTGATGACCTCCATGCCGCTCATGTCGGGAAGGCCAAGGTCCACCAGATATATATCGGCACGGCTGCGATCGATGAGCGCGATACCCTCGGCGCCGGAGGACGCGGTGCCGGCCAGCGCCAGATCCGCATTCGCTTCGATAACCGCGACAAAGCGCCTCAGGAACTCCGGATTATCCTCGATCACTGCAACCGTTATCGCCATACCGATTCACTCACTTGCAAGCGGGTGGGGCGCGGAGCAAGCGTGGAAACGCCAATGAATCGTGGCAGCTCGGGGTGGATAGCGCGTGGCTGCATGAAGATTTCTTAAAGGTCGCGCAGTAAAGCGTATTCAAGGGTGGGCAAATATGGCGTTGGTAGGATCGTCGCGAAGACGCAGGCGATTTGTGCAACGTTTGTCATTCTTATTGGAACAATTTGAGAATTGATATTTTGCGTGGTCCGCACTGGTGACGCAAGATGACTTTTATTTCTATTGTTCGAGAGACAGCATCGAGGGAGCAAAACGTTGCTGTAATACACCAAAAATTGTCACCGTTACAACTAAATCTGTCCGATCGTGCCATTTTTTGTCAGGCACCATTAATTATTCTTGCCTTTTAGGTGAGGCAATTCATAGAAGGAGGGAAAAATGTTGCCGTAATGGCATGCCCCTTGCTAATCACTCCCCGTCAAAGTTGACAAATAAATAATTCAGGGAGGTATTGATGAAAGCAGGAAAGCTCCAACAAATGGCGGGTTTTACTCTCATTGAACTGATGATTGTGGTTGCCATCATCGGCATACTTTCAGGGCTGGCCTTGCCCCAATATCAGATCTACACGGCGCGCGCTCAGGTATCGGAGGCTCTGGTCTTGCTGAGCGGCCTGAAGCCTTCCATTGCGGAAGGAATGAGCGTTCAGGGAGCAACCGGATGCAATATTCCCGACGGTTCGGTCACAGTTGGCAAATACGTCGCCAGTATCGCGGCGGACAAAGCCAGCCCGTGCAAGCTCACCGCCGCCTTCAAAACCAACGGTGCAAAAGACTCGACAGGCGAGGTCAACGCGCTCATCAGCGGGAAAAAGCTCAGCTTCCTCTACACGCCGGAAAACGGACTCTGGTCATGCGACTCCGACCTCGAGGCCAAGGTGCGGCCGAAGGATTGCATCCAGTCGGGCAAATAAGGTTCTAAAGACGGCTCCGGGCCGCTATAGCAAATTTCCGGGCTTCGGGCGGCGGGGATGTAAGGGTTCTCCGGCGCCCGTCCGAAAGACATACCCACCTACCGCACATTTCGCGGCCGCTCTTGTCGAAACAGGAATTCCCCATTTCGGGGAAGACGGCCCCGCCTCAAGCGGGGACCGTCATTTCAGTGACATCACTCCAGGAGCCCGACACCATGACCCCACAGGAAACCCATGCTCTGCAGGATCTTCTGCATCAACTCGTGCAAGTACGCGGCATAACGAAAGACCCGGATGCGGACGCACTGATCAGCAGGGCGGTTGCGCAACAACCCGACGCGCCATATTTGCTGGTACAGCGCGCGATGCTGCTGGAGCAAGCACTCACGTCGGCGAAGGCCCGCATCACCCAACTGGAAAATGAATGCGAGGCAAACCGCTCGCGGGCCATGAGCACCAGCAACGCCGGCGGCAGTTTCCTCGACTCTGCGACGGCGTGGGGACGCAGTGCGGTCAGTCCCGCGCGCCATGCCGAGATGCCCTCGCCTCAAGGCCAGATGCCCGCAGAACAGCAGGCGCCGATGCCGGGCGGAGCAGCCCGGCGCAGCTTTCTTGGCGGCGGTGGCAGCAGCTTTCTCGGCAATATGGCTGCCACCGCCGCAGGCGTGGCTGGCGGCGCATTCCTGTTTCATGGAATCGGGAGCCTGCTGGGGAATCATGACCAGGCCTCCAATCTGGCCGGAAAGCCGGGAATGGCCCCGGATTCGGCCAGCCTCGCGGAAAACGACACGGCGAAGGAGAACGCTCCCGCTGACGACACCGCCGCGAATGACGGCTACAGCGACGCGGATTACACCGACAACGGCGGCGGCTTTGACGGCTTCGACAGCGGCGGGGACATGGAATCGATTTGACCTTCCGGCGAAGGACGATCTTATCCACCGCAACTGTGCGCAAGCTTGTTGATAAGCAGGTTGATTACTGGCGAGGTCCTTGTTTCTATTGATGATTTTCGAGATGACGCGAAATCGTACAAAGATGCAATTTTCGTCGTAAACCGACGGAAATACTCCCGGAAAGCGCACAAGCCGGCCAGGGCCGCCGAGTTATCCACGACATCTGTGAGCAAGCTTGTTGATAACCGCAGTGATATCTTGCTATGTCCTTGTTCGGCATGGAATTTATTGTTCTGCCGCCGAATCGCACAAGGGGCGGGCCGGTGCCGCTGGGCGAAGGCCCGCAGGGATCCCGCTCACGAAGCCAGGGCGCTCAACCAGCCGAGGCCGTCTTCCGTACGGCCGCGCGGCCGGTACTCGCATCCTACCCAGCCTTCATAACCCGCTTCGTCGAGCATGCGGAACAAGTATCGATAATTGACTTCTCCGTCATCCGGCTCGGCGCGGTAGGGAACGCCCGCGATCTGGATATGGCCGATGCCGCCGGCGAAATTCTTGAAGGTCATTGCCAGATCGCCCTCGACGATCTGTGCATGATAAAAATCCATCTGAACCTTGACGTTGGGCTCGCCGGTCTCCCCGCAGATCGCATGCGCTTCCGCCTGCGTATTGAGAAAGTAGCCTGGCATGTCGCGCGGATTGATCGGCTCGATCAACAGCGTCCGGTCATGGCGTGCGAGCGCGCGCGCCGCATGACGCAGATTAGCGATATAAACGGCGCGGCATTGACGGCGGTCTGCCCCCTCCGGCAACCGGCCGGCCATGACATGCAGCCGTGGCGTGCCGAGAGTCAGCGCGTAATCGAGCGCCTGGTCGACGCCGGCGCGAAATTCCGCTTCACGTCCCGGCAGCGCTGCCAGCCCCCGCTCGCCGGCAGCCCAGTTACCGGGCGGGAGGTTGAACAATACATTCTCGAGGCCGTTGCCGCTCAGCCAACGCGCGACTTCCGATGGCGCATAGTCATAGGGAAACAGGAACTCGACGCCCTTGAAGCCCGCTCTGGAAGCGGCGGCGAAGCGCTCCGGAAACGCCGATTCATTGAACATCAGCGACAGGTTGGCGGCGAATTTCGGCATGCTGCGCTCCACTTTCAATGTTTGATCAAGGGCATCCGCCGCGCACCTATCCGGACCTCATAGCGCCAGATACGTGCGCCGCACTTCTTCGTTTTCCGCCAGTTCCTTCATCGTTCCGTGATACCGGATGCGTCCTTTTTCGAGCACGTAGGCGCGGTCGCTCACGAGTTGCGCGAAGTGCATGTTCTGCTCGGACAGCAGAATAGCCATTCCTTCCTTTTTCAGTTCGAGGATCATGCTGGCCATCTGTTCCACGATCAGCGGCGCCACGCCTTCGGACGGTTCATCCAGCAGCACCAGACAGGGATTTCCCATCAGCGTGCGCGACACCGTGAGCATCTGCTGCTCTCCTCCGCTCATGCGGCCGCCCAAACGGTCCGGCATCTCGCCGAGATTGGGGAACAGCCGGAACAGCCTGTCGGGCGTCCACGCGGCGAGGCCGGGACGCGCGGGCTGGCGGCCGACCTCGAGGTTCTCCATCACGGTCAGGTCGGTGATAATGCGGCGATCCTCCGGCACGATGCCCAGCCCGAGCCGTGCGATGCGGTATGCATCCAGCCCGGCGATATTCTTTCCCATGAACTCGACGCCGCCGCTCATCCTCTCCAGCAAGCCCATCGCGGCTTTCATCGTGGTCGACTTGCCC
>JAQGLQ010000254.1 GCA_028292785.1 Noviherbaspirillum sp.
TGCCGTGGAGCCGACGGAAGCGCCGTTTTCCGGTTTCGTGTTCAAGATCCAGGCCAACATGGACCCGGCGCACCGCGACCGCATCGCTTTCCTGCGCGTCTGTTCGGGACGATTCGAGCGTGGCATGAAGTTGAAGCATCTGCGCATGAACCGCGAGATCAAGGTGTCGAGCGTAGTGACCTTCATGGCGTCCAGTCGCGAGCAGGTGGAAGAGGCTTATGCGGGCGATATCATCGGCCTGCCCAATCACGGCAACATGCAGATCGGCGACAGCTTTTCGGAAGGAGAAATGCTGCAGTTCACAGGCATTCCGTATTTCGCGCCCGACTTCTTCCGCTCGGTTCGTATCCGTAACCCATTGAAGGTCAAGCAGCTCCACAAAGGACTGCAGCAATTGGGCGAGGAGGGCGCGGTCCAGGTCTTCAAGCCGGTGCACGGCGGCGACCTGATTCTCGGCGCCGTGGGCGTATTGCAGTTTGAAGTGGTCGCCAGCCGGCTGATGAACGAATACGGCGTCGATGCTGTCTTCGAAGGCACCAGCATCAGCAGCGCGCGCTGGGTATCGTGCGATGACAAGCGGGTGCTTGCCGATTTCGAAAAATCATCGGCTGGTAATAATGTGGCATATGACGCCGCAGGCAACATGGCTTATCTGGCAACCTCGGGCGTCAACCTGAAGCTCACGCAGGAACGCTGGCCGCAACTGACTTTCCACGCAACGAGAGAGCACGCGGCAAAGCTCGGATGAAAAAAGGCCTCCGCTGCCGGAGGCCTTCCAATTCGGTATGGCTTGCCGTCCCGAATCGCGTATAACGCAGTTGGCCAGAGCTTGTTGACGGAGGATTGTCTGAGCTTGTGCAGTATCAAACCCGGCCCATATTGCGCTTTTATACTCAGCCGACGTTTGAACCCCTTCCTCTGATCTATCTACGGCGTCCGATCCGGTCGGAGGCCCGGTCGTCATTTCCGCAGTTACACGATTGAAGGAGCTTTTATGCTAACTGCTACATATGCCATCGTCACAATTTCCACCGAGCAGAATAAGACCCGCCGTATTCTTTACAGGCTTCAACAGTATGTCCGCAATGCGTGGGAAGGCTTGAGGAGCATCGATCTCGCCTCTGTCGAATCCGCCATGAACAATCTCACGCAATTCGACAGGTTCTGCCGTAGCCGCAAGATCGAAGTGCATGTCATCCCGACCATCCGGCGCCTCACAGACGAAGCGGATCATCTGCTCGCCGAACTGGAAGCGCTGAGCGCGAGCGGAATGAATGTGCTGCGCTCATTGCGTGATCAGATCGGCCGCGCATTTCATGACGGCATCATGGTTGTTAACGATGTGCGCGGCTCGATAGAACTTTACTGCCATAAAATTCAGCAGAGGCTGGCAAGGGAAGAGGATGAGCTTTTTCCTTTGGCCAGGCGTCTTTTCTCGGTCGAGGAATGGTTTGCGATCGCCGAGAAATTCCTTGCCGATGATGCGCTGAGGCGTTCGCGCAAGCAGACCCGCAGCGCGGCGCCGCTGATTCTGCCTTTAACATGCAGCCACAATGTAGCTGTACTGTAGGATTCGCCATTTTCCGGTCGGTCTGCGCTTTGACGGCGGGCCGGTTGTCATCCGGCCGGACTCGCTCTTGCATCGCGCGCTGTTTATTGGCATGGTGTGCCCATGAAATCACTCAGGCCACGCATGCCAAAAATTCTCCGCTTTACCACTTTTTCAATTCGCGACTTCCTCGTGGCGTTCGGTCCTGCGGCCTTGGCCATCCTGGGCGCCTGTCTGCTGGCTTACTGGATAGTGGATCCGGCGCCGCCCAGGCGGGTCACGATGTCGACCGGACAGGAAAACAGCGCCTATGAAGAATTCGGAAAGAAATACGTAGAGGCGCTTCGGAAATTCGATGTGAGCCTGAGCCTGAAGCCCTCGCTGGGGTCGCAGGAAAACCTGCAGCGTTTGCGCGATCCGGCATCCGGCGTTGATATCGCCTTCGTGCAAAGCGGGTCCACCGAGCAGGCAGAAGCTGAACGAAAGGGATTGGTCTCGCTCGGCAGCCTGTTCACCGAACCGGTATGGCTTTTCTTCCGCAGCGACAGAAAAATCACGCAGCTGACGCATTTGAAGGGCCTCAGGATCAATGTCGGACCCGAAGGCACGGGCGTGCCCGGCTTGTTCAAGAAACTGTTATCGGTCAACGGCATTGAGCCGCGCGATATCCGTTTGGGCGGACTGGAAAATACTCCCGCCACGGTGGACCTGCTGGAAGGCCGCATCGATGGACTGGTGTTCAGTTCCGCGCCCGACGCGCCGCTGATCCAGATGCTGCTGCAAACGCCCGGCATCAGGCTGTTCGACTTCACGCAGGCCGAAGCATACACGCGCCGGTTTCCGTTCCTTTCGCATGTCGTCCTGCCGCGCGGGATCGTCGATCTCGGCAAGGACCTGCCCCCGAAGGATTACCACCTGATCGCGCCGACCGCGACCCTGGTGGCGCGCGAGGATATGCATCCCGCATTAGTCGATCTTTTCGTTCAGTCTGCCATAAAGATTCATGGCGGCGCAGGGTGGTTCAGGAAGAAGGATGAATTTCCCACCGCCAGCTATACCGAGATACCTGTGTCGCCCACGGCGCAGAAATTGTACAAGGACAGCTCGCCGCTGCTGCAACGCTACATGCCATTTTGGCTGGCCAACCTGTTCGAGCGCATGTGGGTAGTGGTCGTGGCGCTGGGGGCATTGATATTGCCGCTATCGCGCATCATTCCGCCGCTCTATATCTGGAAGGTGCGGTCACGGGTTTATCGCTGGTACGGACAGCTGCGCACGGTCGAGCAGGCCATCGAAAACGTCGCGCCGGAAGACCGGTCCGGCGTCTATCCGGAACAGCTCAAGCGGCTGAACGAACTTGAAACCAGGGTCAACCAGATTTCCATCCCGCTGTCGTTCGCGGAAGAGCTGTACGGTCTCCGAAGCCACATCGATTTCGTCCGCAAGCGGGTGACGTGGCTGATAAGGACCGAGGAGGAAACACGGCAGGCTGCCGCGCCGAGGGCCGCAGTGAAGTAGCCCGTCGAACCCGTCAGGCACCGATCCAGGGCAGGCCGGCCTTGCACCAGCCGCCAAGCGTCTTGCGGTGTCCTTCGGCATCCTTGTCGCCCTCGAATCCTTCAAGGATGTCGAAGCAATTCTCGTAACCTCTCTCGGTGGCCAGTTTGGCCGCGTGGCGCGACCGCACCCCGGAGCGGCACAGGAACAGAAGGATGGCCCCTTTGTCCGCGACCTGGTCGAGCTGTTCGATAAACTGCGGATTGGGCGTGCCGCCCGGGTAGACGTTCCACTCGATGGCGGCGAGCTTGTCAGCCGGGATCGCCGGACGGCCGACCCAGTCGCGCTCGGCATTGGTTCGCACATCGATGAGTTTGACGTTGGGATGCTTGCCGAGCAGCTCATGCGCTTCGCGGGGTGTGACGGCTCCCGCATACGGCGCCCGGAGGTCGTGGCCGCGCTGCCGGGCTATTGAAAGAATTTCGTCGGACATTCCAGTTCCTTGGCAGATATTGAAGATTTCGTTGTTGAGATTATATTGATGACGTGCCCTGCTTTACATCGCACCGCGGCGGTGCATTACCGATAAAGATTTCGGCAATGATTGCACCAAAATAGAGCTATGCAAGCAAATTCGCACTGAAAAAGTGCTTACGCCCAATTTCGGGTTTTCTTGGCATTTTTCAACAAAATACCGCATTTTTCCGCGCACATTCAGCGTGCATAGGTCGAATTGATCAAGCGCAAATTATTGGCACGGATTCTGCTATCATCGCTGGCTGAGTTTGCTAGACGGCAGTCCTCAACGTAGAACACGAGTCGGCATAACACCAATTCGCAGCATCTTAGTACCGTAGCTTATTTTAGGAGATTCGCATGGCAATGACGGCCGCAGAGGTCTTGAAGATGGCGAAAGATAACGAAGTCAAATTCGTTGATTTTCGTTTTGCTGACACCCGAGGCAAGGAACAACACGTTACGGTTCCGGTTTCACAATTTGGCATGGACAAATTCGAAGCCGGCCACGCATTCGACGGTTCGTCGATCGCGGGCTGGAAGGGGATCGAAGCGTCGGACATGATCCTGATGCCGGACCCCAACACCGCAAACATCGACCCGTTCATGGAAGAAACCACGCTGTTCATGCAGTGTGATGTCATCGAGCCATCCGACGGCAAGGGCTATGACCGCGATCCGCGTTCGATCGCGAAGCGCGCCGAAGCGTATTTGAAGTCCTCGGGCCTGGGCGACACCGCCTATTTTGGTCCGGAACCCGAATTCTTCATCTTCGACAGCGTCCGCTGGAAGATCGATATGTCGGGCTGCTTCGTGAAGATCGATTCCGAAGAAGCGTCGTGGTCCACGCACGAGAAGCTCGAAGGCGGCAACACCGGCCACCGTCCGACGGTCAAGGGCGGCTATTTCCCGGTTCCCCCGGTCGACAGCTTCCAGGACATGCGTTCGGAGATGTGCCTGATTCTCGAAGCAATGGGCATCCCTGTCGAAGTGCATCACCATGAAGTCGCGGGCGCCGGCCAGAACGAAATCGGCACCAAGTTCTCCACGCTGGTGGTGCGCGCCGACTGGACCCAGAACCTGAAATACGTGGTCTGG
>JAQGLQ010000050.1 GCA_028292785.1 Noviherbaspirillum sp.
GGCACTATCGTGCTGCCGCTGTTGCTGCGCTGAAGGAACGCACAAAAAAAGCGAAGGAGAACTCCTTCGCTTTTTCGCTCAAGCCGCCGCGTCAGTGGACCGGTGCACTCATTTCCATAATCATTTCTTCTGGTAGATCTTGTCGAACTCGCCGCCATCGTCGAAATGCTTTTTCTGCGCGGCCTTCCAGCCGCCGAACACTTCGTCCACGGTGAACAGCTGAATCGGCTTGAACGATGCTTCGTATTTCTTTGCCACATTCGCGGAACGCGGACGGAAGTAATGCTTGGCGATGATTTCCTGCGCCGGCTCCGAATACAGGTATTGCAGATAGGCGGTTGCCTGCTTGCGGATTCCCTTGCGATCGACCACCTTGTCCACCACGGACACCGGCGATTCGGCGAGGATGGAGATATTGGGATAGACGACCTCGAAGTTGTCGCCGAATTCCTGGCGCACCAGTTGCACTTCATTTTCAAAGGTCACCAGCACATCGCCGATCTCGCGCTGGGTGAACGTGGTCGTGGCCGCGCGGCCGCCGCCGTCGAGCACCGGGACGTTCTTGAAGATCTTGTCCACCAGATCGCGCGCCTGCGCCTCGCTGCCGCCTTTCTTGATGACCGAGCCCCATGCCGCAAGGTAGGTATAGCGGCCGTTGCCGGTCACCTTCGGATTCGGAATGACCACCTTCACGCCGGGCTTGGCGAGATCTTCCCAGGTGCGGATCTGTTTCGGATTTCCCTTGCGAACCAGATACACCATGGTGGAATAGAAGGGCGCCGCATTGTTCGGCAGGCGCTTGGCCCAATCGGCCGGAACCAGGCCCCGGTCGGCCAGGAAATCGATGTCGTTGGCCTGGTTCATCGTGACCACCGAGGCTTCCAGCCCGTCGGCAACCGAGCGCGCCTGCTTGCTGGAACCGCCATGCGATTGATTGATGGTCAGGGTTTCGCCGGTGTTTTTCTTCCATTCGGCGATGAACGCCGGATTGATGTCCTTGAACAGTTCGCGCGCCACATCATAGGAAACATTCAGCAGAGTGGTTTGCGCCTGCGCCGCCGGCGCCGCAATGCCCAGGGCGATGGCAGCGACCGTCGCGCCGAGCAAGGCGCCGATGCGCTGGCGGAGTTGGGACAGCGTTGGGCGCATGTCTGAAGATTTCGCGATTGAAAAGTCGGACATTCGGTTTCCCTGTTTTCAGAATAAAAACCTTATTGTCTGAAAATTTACGCAACGCATACACGATTGTTTTTTCATTAGCTTAATCCTGGGCGCCATGTAGGATGCTGCCGCAAGGAACGCCGGCGCGTCGCCTATGCTATCTTTGCCCACTGTATTGGCGTACGCGCGTTCCGGCCGGCCTGAGCAGCTGTCTTGATCCACAGCAAGAACGACCTCCGAATCCGAGACGATAGCTCATTATAAAAACAGGCCGGGCCCGCCATGGTCCGGTCAAGGAAATCCCGTCATGTCCTTGTTTTCCAGCAGCGCCTTCGATGTCCTGCGCCATCGCAATTTCGTCCGTTACCTGTCGGCGCGCATACTTTCCACAATCGCCGTGCAGATCCAGAGCGTTGCGATCGGCTGGCAGGTATATGAAATGACTGGCGATGTGTTCGACCTTGGCCTCATCGGCCTGGCACAGTTCGCTCCCTTCTTTTTTCTGATCCTGATCGCCGGCCATGCGGCCGATCGCTACAACCGCCTCGCCATCATCAAGCTGTGCATCGGCGTGCAATTGCTGTGCGCGCTGCTGCTGTTCCTGTTTACCTTGTCGGAAACGAGGGTGGTATGGCCGGTATTCGCGGTGCTGGTGCTGTTCGGCAGCGCGCGCGCCTTCATTGCGCCCGCCACTCAGGCCTTGCTCATCAACATGGTGCCGTCCGAGAGCTACACCAGGGCGGTGGCGTTGAGTTCATCGACCACGCATTTCGCGGTGATCGCGGGTCCTATCCTCGGTGGTCTGCTTTATCTCGCGGGAGCGAACACCGTGTATGGCGTGGTCGTTTCGCTGCTCGTGCTGTCGGTGGTACTGATCCGCGCGACCTCGGTGCTTCGGCAGCCGAGTCCGCGCGAACCGGCGACGTGGCATACCTTGCTCGAAGGACTGCGCTTCGTCTGGTCGAAGCCGGTAGTGCTGGGCGCGATTTCGCTCGACCTTTTCGCGGTGCTGTTCGGCGGCGCGACCGCGTTGCTGCCGGCTTATGCGAGTGACGTTCTGCACGCCGGGCCGACCGCGCTCGGGTTTCTGCGCACCGCGCCCGGCGTCGGCGCGGCGCTTACCTCGGTGTACCTGGCGTTCCGGCCGATCACGCGCAGAACGGGCAGATGGATGTTCGGCGGAGTCGCCATATTCGGCGCCGGCACGGTGGTCCTGGGGCTGACGAGCAGCTTGCCGATCGCGCTCTTGGCGCTGGTGCTGATGGGCGCCGGCGACATGGTCAGCGTCTACATCAGACACATTCTTGTCCAGCTCGAAACGCCGGATGCGATTCGCGGCAGGGTGAGCGCCGTCAACTCCGTATTCATCGGTGCGTCGAACGAACTCGGCGAGTTCGAATCGGGCGTGACTGCGGGATGGTTCGGGCTGGTGCGCGCGCTGCTGTTCGGCGGCGTTGCGACGCTTGCGATCACAGCCATCTGGGCCTGGCGCTTCCCGATGATATGGCGCATGGATAAATTCCCGGATATGCCCAAGGCCGGGGCAGCAGCGCCGGCGCAGGCGAACGACGAGAGCTCGGCGCCCAGCGCGTCGAAATAGCGGAGCATTCAAGTTCATGGCTATCGAGACCGGCGACGATTTTCAGCGCGCCCCAGGCGCGCCGCGCCTGCCGGCGACACCGTTCCGCTTCATCTGCCATTTTGCCGCGCAGTACCGCTGGTGGTACCTGGTGCTCATCCTGTTCGAGACCGCCAATGCGACCTGCGGCATCATGCTGCCATATGCGGTGAGCACCATCATCAAGAGCGTGACGGCGGCAAGGGATCACTCGGCGACGCTGATTTCCGTGTTGCACACGCCGCTCA
>JAQGLQ010000283.1 GCA_028292785.1 Noviherbaspirillum sp.
CGCGTGCCAATGCTGATCCTCGGCGCGCACGGACCGGTCGACGCTTCCAAGCGCCGGCCGTGGATCGACTGGATCCACACCTCGCAGGATGCGGGCGCGATGGTGCGCTCCTTCGTCAAATGGGACGACCAGCCGGTATCGCTGGACGCAAGCTACAAGTCGATCCTGCGCGCGCGCCAGATGACCGAGACCTCGCCGAAAGCGCCGGTCTATGTCTGTCTCGACGTCACCATGCAGGAAACGCCGCTGGACGCGAAACCGCAGGTACCCGACGCACAGCGCTTTCTGCCAAGCGCGCCGGCGCATCCGGCGCCGGACGTCATCGCGAAGATGGCGCAGATGCTCAAGGACGCGAAGCAGCCGGCGCTGATGATCGGCCGCGTGTCGCGGGACGAGAAGGAATGGCAGGAACGCGTGCGCCTGGCCGAGCGCCTCAATGCGATTGTGTTCACCGACTTCAAGACCGGCGCCAGCTTCCCCACCGATCACCCGTCGCACAAGCATCCGCCCGCGACCTTCTTCCCGGCCGACGCCGGCAAGACGCTGAAGACCTGTGACGTGATCCTGGCGCTGGAATGGATCGAATTGCCCGGACCGCTGAAGGCGGCCTGGGGCGACGGAGAGGTCGGCGCGAAGATCATCACGGTATCGCTCGACCAGGCGCTGCATAACGGCGCCAGTCTCGACCATCACGACCTCGCGCCGAGCGATCTGTTCGTCGCCGCCGATCAGGGCGTGGTGGTGCGCGAACTGCTGGCCGCGCTCGGTGATGCTCCCGCGCGCGCGCAGACACCGAAGCCGGCCCGCCAGCCGGTGGCCGACGACGGTGCGAAGGATATCCATATCGGCCTGCTGGCCGACGCCTTGCGCGGCGCGCTCGCGGACACGAAAACCGATCCCTGCCTGATCCGCCTTCCTCTCAGCTGGGCCGGCGAGATGTGGGACTTCAAGCATCCGCTCGATTATCTCGGTGGCGACGGCGGCGCAGGCATCGGTTCGGGTCCGGGCATGGCGGTCGGCGCCGCGATGGCGCTCAAGGACAGTGACCGGCTGCCGGTGGCGATGCTGGGTGACGGCGATTTCCTGATGGGCAATACCGCCATCTGGAGCGCTGCCACGCTCAACGTGCCGCTACTGGTCATCGTCGCCAACAATCAATCCTTCTTCAACGATGAAATCCATCAGGAACGCATGGCGCGCGACCGCGACCGTCCGGTGCAGAACAAGTGGATCGGCCAGCATATCGGCAATCCGCGCGTCGACCTGGCCGGCATGGCGCGCAGCCAGGGCTTTGAAGGCATGGGTCCGGTGAAGCATCGCGATGAGTTGCGCGACGTGCTGAAGCAGGCCATTGCCCAGGTGAAGGCCGGCAAGCAGGTGCTGGTCGACGTCGATGTGAGGCCGGGCTATGCACTGTCCATGAGTGCCGGAATGACGCAGAAACATGGCTGATCGGACCGGAACCGGAAGACATCATCAAGGAGAAGTAATGAAACGTTTTGCATTGAAAGCCTTCGCGGCGGCGGCGCTTTGCTTCGCCGTGCAGGGGGTGGCGCTGGCGCAGGCTGCGGTTTATCCGAACAAGCCGGTCAAGATCATCGTACCGTTCACGCCGGGCGGCAGCAACGACGTGCTGGCGCGCGTCATAGGCCAGAAGCTCGGCCCGGCGCTGAAGCAGCCGGTAGTGGTGGAGAACAAGGCCGGCGCGGCCGGCAATATCGGCACCGAAGCCACGGTCAAAGCTCCGCCCGACGGACATACGCTGTTGCTGGCGCCGAACAACGTGATTTGCGTGAATCCGCCGCTGTATCCCAAGCTGGGTTTCGACCCGGTCAAGGATCTGGCGCCGGTGTCGGTGCTCGGCACGCTGCCTATCGTGCTGATCGTCGATAACGCGCTACCCGTCAAATCCGTGAAGGAGCTGGTCGCGTACGCCAAGAGCAAGCCGGGCGAGCTGACCTATGCCTCGGGCGGCTCCGGCTCGCCACAGCATCTGTCGGCGGAACTGTTCAAGCAGCTGGCGAGCGTGGACATGCTGCACATCCCTTACAAGGGTTCGGCTCCGGCGGTCAACGACATGGTGGGTGGCCAGGTTCAGGTGTTCTTCAGTCCGATCACCGCCGTGCTGCCGTTCATCAAGAATGGCCGCGTGCGCGCGATCGCCGTGGCCGGCAGCAAGCGCAGTGTCGACCTGCCGGACCTACCGACCATCTCCGAGGCCGGCGTGCCCGGTTACTCCAGCGAAATCTTCGCCGGCCTGATGACGCCGACCGGCACGCCGAAAGATGTGGTCGAGCGCCTCAACCAGGAAGTGCACAAGATCCTTGGCGAGGCCGACACGAAGGACAAGCTGGCGGCGCAAGGCATCGAAGTGGTGCAGGGCGGCCCGGCAGACCTCGCGAAAATGATCGCCAGCGATTGCGCGCGCTGGGGCAAGCTGATCAAGGAGCTTGGCGTTCGGATCGACTAACATACCGAACAGGTCCGCGGCGGCGATGCGGCTTCCCGCCGCGGATTTCATTCTGCGCGTCTGCCGCGCCGACTTGCGCATCAATCGGGCGCGGCTTCTCCCTCATTCTCTTCCTTGCCGGGGGCGTTGATTTTCTGCATGTCTTCCCGGTTGACGCGGTGCGGGCGATGCGGCGCATCGAGCCCGTCATCTTCCGGCTCGATATGCTGGTCCCCCGACTTCTTCTGCAGGATGTTGTCGAAATCCGCGATCTGGGTTCTGATCCTGTTCGGATGATTGGTTTGCATCTTTGACTCCTTCTGAAACACGAGCTGCGCGACGCGTGCTGCTGCGCGTGGCTTTGGCGCTCTTGTTCGTCGGCTCGTCGCATGCCCGACAGAGCTAGAGTCCAGAGTGAAAATGATGCGGCTTTGTGCGGAGCGGGCGCGTCGTGGCAACGGATGGATACGCTCGGAGACGACGCGGCGTTGATGCTGTCGCGGCGACCCGATGGGACGCGCGGCGCTGGCAATGCAC
>JAQGLQ010000291.1 GCA_028292785.1 Noviherbaspirillum sp.
CGAGAAAAACGCCTCGACGAAATCCGCCACCTGCCGATAGAAGTGCGCGCCGTTCGCACGACGGATATCGTCCATGCAGCGGGCATGCCAGGATGTGATGTACTTTTCACAAAATAGTTTCTGGCGCCGTAGCGATTGCCGCTTTCCGCCGTGCGCGCCGGTGATCATCAGACGCATGGCTTCGCACAGCGCCGCCAGGTGATCTTCGAGCTCGACCGCGCCGCGCAGGCGCTCGAGGCCGAGCTGCGCGAGTTCCGTGCGCAGGGCGGCGAGCGGCTTTTCATTCATGAAGCCGGCAAGGTAGAGCGATGCGTAGGGATTGATCTGCGGGGTGGAGATGCTGATGAAAAGCGCGTCAAACTCTTCGCGGATGGCGAATTCATCCAGGATGCCTGCCGTCAGCACCAATTTTTCCCAGGCAAGATCGAGCGGATTGTCGGGCTGCGGCGAATTCAGCGGGGGAGAATCCGCCAAGGCATCGAGCAGGGACGCATCGGGCGGCGCGTACAGCAGACGCGCGATCAACGCATACATGTCGGCGCGTCCCTGCTCCTCTTCGGTCAGGGGCGCTTCTGCAATTGCGCAGAATGAATCTGTCATGTGGGTCAGCGTGGTGAACGCATGACCGTCCGGTGCCGATTGGCAAGACCGGCCGCGCCATGCGGTTGAGTCAAAGTGTTAACTCTGAACCAACTTCCGCCAAAAAGTTCGTCGTCGAATATTTATCGCCGATAAAGCAGGTTCAGACGGCGTTCCTGGCAAGCCCGAGATAGGTCTGGATCACTTTCGGATTGCCCGCGAGTTCGGCCGCCGGACCATCGAGGACCATGTCGCCGGTTTCCAGCACATAGGCATGGTCCGCCACCTGCAGTGCCGCGCGCGCATTCTGCTCGACCAGAAGGATCGCCACGCCTGTTTCCTTCAGGCGCACGATGATCCGGAAAATCTCCTTGACGATCAGCGGCGCGAGGCCGAGGCTCGGCTCATCCAGCATCAGCAGTAGCGGTCTGGCCATCAACGCGCGTCCCAGCGCGAGCATCTGGCGCTCGCCGCCGGACAACGTGCCGGCATCCTGCCCGCGTCTTTCCTTCAGCCGCGGAAACAGGTCATAGACCACCGCCATCTGATCCGAGTAATTCTTTTCGCGCGCCTTGTAGCGTCGATAGGCGCCGAGCAACAGATTGTCTTCTACGCTCATGGCGGCGAACAGCTCGCGGTTTTCCGGGACCAGGCACATGCCCTGCGCGACGCGATCCTCGACGGCGACACCGGCCATGTCCCGTCCAAGCAGGCGCACACTGCCGCGCAGCGCGCCATTGGCCGGCAGGGCGCCGGCCAGCGCATTGAGCATGGTGGATTTGCCGGCGCCGTTGGGGCCGATGATGGTCACGATCTGGCCCGCGCCTACCGTCAGGCGCGCGCCATGCAGCGCCTCGACCTTGCCATAGGCCACGTGCAGATCCCGGACTTCGAGTATGGGAACGGTCATGGCGGATGTCCTTGAATGTGTGCGCTCGTCTGTCATTCGACGCCGCCGAGATAGGCTTCGAGCACGGCCGGGTCACGCTGCACGTCGGCCGGCAATCCCTGCGCGATGCGGGTGCCGAATTCCATCACCACCAAGCGGTCGGTGAGGTTCATGACGAAATCCATGTCATGCTCGACCAGCAGGATGCTCATGCCTTCGGCCTTCAGTTTGCGCAACAATTCGGCGAGCGCCTGCTTCTCCTGGTAGCGCAGGCCGGCGGCGGGTTCATCAAGCAACAGCAAGGCCGGATCGCAGCAGAGCGCGCGGGCGATTTCCAGTATGCGCTGCTGTCCCAGCGCCAGGCTGCCGGCTTCTTCGTACAGCAGCGCGCCGAGGCCCACTCTTTCGAGCTGCCGGCCTGCCTCGAACAGCAGGGCTTGCTCTTCCGACTTGTTCAGCCGGACCATGCTGGTGGCGATGCCGGCGATGTCGCCATGCGTTCCGCGCAGGTGCGCGCCGAGCGCGACGTTTTCGAGCACGCTCATGCCGGGCAGCAGCCGTACATGCTGGAAGGTGCGCGCGATGCCCCGGCGCACGATCTCGCGCGACGGCAGGCCGTCGATGCGCTGCAATCCCGTTCCGAAACGGATCTCCCCCCGGGTCAGCGGCAGCACGCCGGTGACGAGATTGAACATCGTCGATTTGCCGGCGCCGTTGGGGCCGATCAGGCCGACGATTTCGCCCGCATTGACGCTGAACTCCATGTCGTTGACCGCCACCAGTCCGCCGAATTCCTTGCGCGCCTTGTCGACTAGCAGCACGGTTTCGCCGTTACGCGGCTTGGGCCGCATCCGCAACGCGGGCGCGGATTGCGGCGCGAGCGCGTCGGGCGACTGCCGGAATCTGCTGCGGATGAAGGGCCACAGGCCCTCTTGGGCGCGCTGCAGCAGCAACACCATCAGGATACCGAAAACGATCAATTCGAAATTGCCGCTGGTGCCCAGTAACGCCGGCAGGATGGATTGCAACTGCTCCTTCAGCAAGGTCAGCAGCGTCGCGCCTAGTATCGCTCCCCACACATAACCCGCGCCGCCGACCACCGCCATGAACAGATACTCGATGCCGGCATTGAGGCCGAAGGGCGTCGGGTTCACGGCGCGCTGCATATGCGCGTACAGCCAGCCCGATATGCAGGCCAGCAAGGCCGCGAGCACGAAGATCGCGATCTTCATCCACGCAGTGTTGACGCCCATGGCTTCCGCCATCACGCCGCCGCCCTTGAGCGCGCGGATGGCGCGGCCGGGCCGCGAGTTCAGCAGGTTCCGCAGCGCAATCACCGCAAGGATGACCACCAGCCAGATCAGGAAATACATCTGGCGTCCGCTGTGCAGCGTGAGGCCGAAGACATCGACCGGGGGGATGCCGTTGATGCCGTCGTATTTGCCGAGCAGGTCGAGATTGCCGAACAGATAGAACAGCGACAGACCCCAGGCTATCGTGCCGAGCGGCAGGTAATGTCCGGACAGCCGCATGGTGATGGCACCGATCAACAACGCGGTGGCGGCGGTGACCGCCAGGCCGGCGAACAGCCCCATCCAGGGCGACATGCCGAGATGGGTGCTCAGCCAGGCGGTCGAATAGGCGCCGAGGCCGACGAACGCGGCCTGGCCGAACGAGGTCAGGCCGGCCACCCCGGTCAACAGCACCAGCCCGAGCGCGACGATGGAATACAGGCCGATGTAATTGGCCAGCGTGATCCAGAACTCGGGCGTCGGCAACAGCGGCAGCGCGACGAGTGCCGCGACGAAGAGCGCGAAGCGCAACGAGGTTCGCTTCATCATTCATCCTCCTCGTCGACATGCTTCGAGGTCAGCGAGCGCCACAGCAGGACCGGGATGATGAGGGTGAACACGATGACTTCCTTGAACGCACTGGCCCAGAACGAAGAATAGGATTCAAGCAGGCCGACCAGCACCGCGCCGCCGGCCGCGATCGGGTAGCTCGCCAGACCGCCGATGATCGCGCCGACAAAGCCCTTCAGTCCGATCAGAAAGCCGCTGTCGTAATACACGGTCGTGAGCGGTGCGATCAGCACGCCGCACAGCGCACCCATCAGCGCCGCCAGCGTAAAGGCGAGGCGGCCGGCCGAGGTCGTGCCGATGCCGACCAGGCGCGCGCCGAGCCGGTTGACCGCGGTGGCGCGCAACGCTTTGCCCGACAGCGTGCGTTCGAAATAGAGATAGAGCGCAACGATCAGCGCGACCGATACGGCGACGATGACGAGGCTCTGGCCGGTGATCGAGAGCGCGCCGATCTCGAAACGCGCGTCGGAAAACGGCGTGGTGCGCGAGCCCTCCGCGCCGAACATGACGAGACCGATGCCGAGCAGCGCGAGATGCACGCCGACGGCGACGATCAGCAGCACCAGCGTGCTCGCTTCCGCCAGCGGCTGGAACGCGAGGCGATAGATCATCGGTCCCATCGGGGCCACGATCGCCAGCGTCAGCGCGATCTGCAGGACCATCGGCAAGGCGGCTCCATCGAGATTTTTCGCACACAGATAGACCGCTGCCGGGAACAGGATGAATTTTGCGGCCGCCAGCGGAATGCTGCGCCGTGCGTTGCGCCGACCGTCGGCGTTACGCAATGCCGAGGCCGCCTGTGCAATGAATGCGAGCGCACCGAGCGCCGCCAGCAAGGTCGCCGAATGCGGAAATTTTCCAGCCTGCACGGCCGCGAGCGTCAGGGCGCCGAAGGCCACGAACTCGCCTTGCGGGATGAAGATCACGCGGGTGACTGAAAACACCAGCACCAGCGCGAGCGCCAGCAGCGCATAAACAGCACCGCCGGTGACGCCGTCCTGCATCAGGATGGCGGCGATTGATAGATCCATTTCGATTCTCTAAGACCGGAAAAATGAAAAGGCACGATGGATGTCGCGCCTTTTCGGCGATGTGAGGTGCTTTACGCTCCTTCCCCCTCGGGGAGGAACGTTCCTGGATGCTTATCCCGGGAAGTTACTTCCCCTCCCCCGCCAGCTTCCACTTCCCATTGGCAATCTGCACCATCACGCGGCCGCGCTGGTCAAGTCCGAGGTGGTCGTTTGGACCCATGTTCACCACGCCATGCGAAACCGGCAGGTTCTTGATGCCTTCAATGGAATCGCGCAAGGCCTTGCGGAACTCCTTCGTGCCGGGTTGCGCTTTCTTCAGCGCTTCCGGTGCGGCGGCGTTCAGCAACTGGCCGGCATCCCAGGCATGGCCGCCGAAAGTGGATACCGATCCTGCGCCATACACTTTCTCGTAGGCAGTCTTGTAAGCCATCGCGGATTTCTTCACCGGATTCGAGTCGGACAGCTGCTCGGCGACCAGCAGTGGGCCGGACGGCAGCCACGTGCCTTCGCAGTCCTTGCCGCACACGCGCAGGAAGTCGTTGTTGGCGACGCCGTGGGTCTGGTAGATCCGGCCCTTGTAGCCGCGCTCCTTCAGCGTCTTCTGCGGCAGGGCGGCCGGCGTACCGGAGCCGGCGATGAATACGGCGTCGGGATTGGCGGCCATGATTTTCAGGATCTGGCCGGTCACCGATGTATCGGGGCGGGCGAAACGTTCATTGGCGACGACCTTGATCTTGCGCAGCTCGGCCAGCTTGCTGAACTCGCGGTACCAGCCTTCGCCGTAGGCATCGTTGAAGCCGATGAAGGCGACCGTCTTCACGCCGTTGTCCGCCATATGGCTGGTGATCGCGGTCGACATGTGGGAATCGTTTTGCGGCGTCTTGAAGACCCACTGGCGACGCGCGTCGACCGGCTCGACAATGGAGGCCGAGGCGGCCATCGTGATCATCGGCGTGCCGGATTCCGCAGCGATATCGATCATCGCCAGCGAGTTCGGCGTCACTGTCGAACCGATCAGCAGATCGACCTTGTCCTCGGACACCAGCTTGCGCGCATTCTTGACCGCGGTTGTCGTATCGGTGGCGTCGTCGAGCACGATGTATTCGACGGTCTTGCCGGCGATCTGCTTCGGCAGTAGCGCGAATGTATTTTTTTCGGGGATGCCCAGCGATGCCGCGGGTCCCGTGGCGGAAACGCTGACGCCCACCTTGATCTGCGCCGCTGCGCCGGAGGCGAACGCGGCCGCGGCGAAGGTTGTCAAAACAGCACCCAGGTATTTCAGCTTCATGATTTCATCTCCCTTATTGGCATATGAGTCCGCATGCGACCCCCTTGTTGTTGCGCCTGCCCATACTACCGAAATTCGCGAAGACGATGCATGTTTTACATCTATTCCGGTTCCGGCGCGGGCGCATGCTTGCTTTGTTTGAACCGGGCGTCTTTATATCAGAACGCGAGGGAAAGTTCAGTAATCGCGGCAGGCATGGGCCTTGCTACTCGCTCGTTCACGGCTTCATATATCATGTGTTCTTGCACGCATTTGAACCATGCCGCGTCGCGCGGCACTGGAACACCGCCTTTCCGCGATCCCGAGCCTTTCCATCCTAAGAATAAGAATTTATGTCTTCCCTGCCCCCATCCGAACTCATGAAAGAAGAACCGGCGCCGAAGCCTGCGGCGGTATCGCTGTCGCCCTTCGATCCGCTCAAGCGTCCCGCCTTCCGGATGCTGTGGTCTGTGTGGATGACGGCCAATCTCTGCATGTGGATGAATGATGTCGCGGCGGCCTGGATGATGACCTCGCTGACGACCACACCCATTTGGGTGGCGCTGGTGCAGACTGCGTCGACGCTGCCGGTGTTCCTGCTCGGCCTGCCGAGCGGCGCTCTGGCCGACATTCTGGATCGCCGGCGCTACTTCATCGTGACGCAATTCTGGGTGGCGGCCGTCGCTGCGCTGCTGTGCCTCGCCATCCTGTCGGACATCATCACTCCGCCCATCCTGCTCGCGCTGACGTTTCTGAACGGCATCGGGCTGGCCATGCGCTGGCCGGTGTTCGCGGCCATCGTGCCCGAACTGGTGCCGCGCAACCAGCTTCCGGTCGCGCTTGCGCTGAATGGCATCGCGATGAATGCATCGCGCATCGTCGGGCCGTTGGTGGCAGGCGCCATCATCGCCAGCGCGGGCAGCGCCTATGTATTTATCCTGAACGCCACGCTGTCGCTGATTTCGGCCTTCGTGATCATGCGCTGGAAACGCGAACAGGCCACCAACCCGCTCGGCCGCGAGCGCCTGTACAGCGCGATGCGCGTAGGCGTGCAGTTTGTCGGGCAGTCGGCAAGGTTGAAGGCGGTGCTGCTGCGCATTTTCCTTTTTTTCTTCCACTCCACCGCCTTGCTGGCGATGCTGCCGCTGGTGGCGCGCGGCCTGCAAGGCGGCGATGCGAGCACCTACACCGTGCTGCTGGCCGCGATGGGATCGGGCGCGATCGCGGCCGCCATGTTCCTGCCTCGGCTGCGCCAGGCGATGTCGCGCGACGGACTGGTGCTGCGCGGCACCGCGCTGCAGTCCGCCGCAACCGCGGTGGTGGCATTTTCTCCCAGCGTGTATGTCGCGGTGCCGGCGATGTTTTTCGCCGGCATTGCCTGGATCTCGACCGCCAACTCGCTCAGCGTATCGGCCCAGTTGGGCTTGCCGGACTGGGTACGCGCACGCGGCATGTCCATCTATCAGATGGCGATCATGGGCGCGAGCGCGCTGGGTGCCGCGCTGTGGGGACAGGTCGCGACGCTGACGTCGGTGCAGATCAGCCTGTCGATTGCCGCCGCCACCGGCGTTCTGGCGATGCTGGGCGCGCATAAGCTGGTAAGCGACCGCAGCATCGAGGAAGACCTTACGCCGTCGCGCGAACTGAAGGCGCCGGTGGCCGATGCGCCGCCCAAGACAGGGCATGTGCATGTCACCATCGAATATCTGGTCGATCCGGCGCGGGCGGAAGACTTCCGGATACTGATGCAGGAAAGCCGTCGCAGCAGGTTGCGGCAAGGCGCACTGTCGTGGGAGCTGCTGCGCGACATCAGCGATCCGGGACGTTTCATCGAACTGGTGGTCGATGAATCATGGACCGAACACCTGCGGCGCTTCGATCGCGTGACGGCATCCGATGTCACCCTGCGCGAACGCAAGCTGGCGTTTCATATCGGCGACGAGCCGCCGGTCATTCACCGCTACGTCGCCGATGCGGCGCCCGGCGACTGAGGCGGTCAGTCCTTGGGCGTGATGCCGCGGATGGCGAGCGCGAGCAGTTCGCGCAGGCGAGCGATGCCGATCTCCACCACCGGCTCGTCCTGATTGAGCCAGCGCCTGACTTCGGTGAAGTAAATAGTCATGAACAGCGAGGCGATCAGTTCCGGCGACACATCGTCGGCGACCTTGCCGCATGACTGCCCGGCCTTGATGGTATCGGCGAGCGTCGCCGCGATCTTCGGGCGCCGTGCGTAAAAGCGCGCCGTCTCCGGCCCCTGCTGACCGGTGGCACCGAGAAAATCGAAGGTCTCCTTGACTGCCGCCCGGGCGAGGTCAGGCTCGCTTGCCCAATACGCATAGCGCTCGCCGAAGAATCCCGTCACCTGGTCGATCAGCATCGCATCCGGATCGATCGCCGCGGCGCTCGCGACATTGAGCTGATCGAGATCGTCATTGACAATCATCATCAGGAGCTCGCGCTTGTCTTTCGCATAGACGAACAGGGTGCCGATGCCGATCTCGGCGCGCGCTGCGATTTCCCTGGTCGTGGCCGCGTCATAACCTTTCTCGATGAACACTTCGCGCGCGGCGATGCCGATCCTGCGGCGCTTGTCCAGCTTGCTCTTTTCGCGCAAGCCGAGTACCGGTGCGGCCTCCGCACGTTCTTCGATGTGGGCTCGTTTCATGTTCATAGGGACGCGCAACCAATGACAACGGGTAACTACAGGCGATGCCGAAATGCGTGGATCGAAAATGATTGACGCCGCAAAAAGCAGCGCCATAAAATAGAGCGCGCTCAATTTTGAGCAAACTACAATTAAGCCTCATTATAGGCAAAGAAATCCTGACGGATCAAGGAGACAGCATGAGGATCTGCCGCTTCAACGAAGGCTTGCTCGGCCTTGTGGAACAGGAAACCGTGTACGACGTCAGCAAGGCACTGGAAGCATTGCCGCCACTGAAATGGCCGGTGGCGCCGGGCGACCTGTTCATCGAGCGCCTGCCCGCATTGCGCCAGGCGATCGCCGATGCGAGAAAGAATGCGCCAGCGCACGAGTTGAGCGAGGTGCGCCTGCTCAGCCCCGTGGCGAATCCGTCGAAGATCATGGCGGCGCCCCTCAATTATCATGCGCACATCGCCGAATCGGCTGCCGATGCGCAGATTCATAACAACGTCCACATGGCCGACTACGACGGTTTCAAAAGCCCGGTCGACAAGATGGGCGTATTCCTGAAGTCGGCGACCTCGGTGGTCGGCGCCTCCGAGGGTGTACGCATTGCCTTTCCCGGACGGCGCAACGACCACGAGGTGGAACTGGCGGTGGTGATCGGCAAGCGCTGCAAGGACGTCAGCGCGGCCGACGCGCGCAGCGTCATCGCCGGCTACTGCATCGGCCTCGACATGACGGTGCGCGGCACCGAAGACCGCAGCTACCGGAAGTCGGCGGACAGCTATTCTGTGCTCGGTCCCTACCTCGTGACGGCGGATGAGATCGCGGCGCCCGACGCGCTCGATTTTTCGATCCGGGTCAACGGTGAAGAAAGGCAGCGTTCCAATACGCGCGCGCTGATCACCGGCATCGATGAGCTGATCGAGATCGCGTCGAAGTGTTATACGCTGTATCCAGGCGACGTCATCATGACGGGGACGCCGGAAGGCGTGGCGTCGGTCCAGCCGGGCGACGTGATGAGCGCGTGGATAGACCAGATCGGCAGCATGGAAGTGGCAGTACGCTGAGGATCGCATTGCCGGCTTGCTCGGATAACGTCACGATATGGAAAACCATCCCGTAGTCATCGCCGGCGCCGGTCCGGTAGGCCTGGTCGCCGCGCTCGCCCTCGCTGAAAAAGGCATCGAGGTCATCCTGCTCGAAACGGAGAAGGAGATTCCGCGCGATCTGCGCGCAGGCACCTTCCATCCGCCGACCATTGAAATGCTGGACCGCCTGTCGATCGGTGCGCAGTTCCTCGCCGAAGGGGTCAAAGTGCCCGAATGGCAGATCCGCGACCGTCACGTCGGCCTCGTCGCGCAGTTCAATCTCGGCTTGATTGCCGATGAAACGCCCTATCCGTTCCGGCTTCACTGCGAGCAGCACAAGCTGTCGCATATCGTATTCAAGGCGCTGTCGCAGTTTTCCAATGCGCGCGTGCTGTTCGGCCACCGCTACACCGGATTCACGCAGGACCAGGATGGAGTGACGGTGCGCGCGACCTCGGAAACGGACGAGGTCGAGCTGCGCGCGAGTTATCTTCTCGGCACCGACGGCGCGCGCAGCACCGTCCGCAAGACGCTCGGCGTCCAGTTCGAGGGCTTCACTTGGCCCGAGCGTTTCCTGGTATTCGCAACCACGTATGACATGACGCAGCAGGGTTTCACCGGAAATGCCTATGTCGCCGACCCTGACGAGTGGTGCGCGATCTTCTATCAGCCGCATGAGGGCCCACCCGGCATCTGGCGCATGGCCTTTCCGATTACACCCGAGATGAACGAGGATGAAATCCTGTCGGATGCTTTTGTGCAAAGCCGCATCAAGGGCTTCCTGAACCCCGATCTCGATTACGAGATTCCGTATCGCAGCGTGTATCGCGTGCATCAGCGGGTGGCGAAGACCTTCCGCATCGGCCGCGTGCTGCTCGCAGGCGACGCCGCGCATGCCAACAATCCGATCGGCGGCATGGGCGTGAACAGCGGCATCCACGACGCGATCAACCTGGTCGACAAGCTGACGCAGGTTCTGCGCGGCGAAGCGGACGACAGCCTGCTCGACCTGTACGTGAGGCAGCGGCGGCAGACCAATATCGAATATATTCAGGCGCTTTCGATCCGCAACAAGAAGCTGCTCGAAGAGCGCGACCCGCAAGTGCGCTCGGAACGGCTGGACGAGATGCGCCGCGTCGCGGCCGATTCCGAACAGGCACGCGCGTACCTGCTGAATTCCTCGATGATCAACAGTGTGCGGCGCGCGCAGCAGATCCAGTGAGGATCTACTGCGCTTCCCCGAGCGCAGCAGACGGCATCAATGACGCACACAACAGGAGACAAGCCTTGAACCACGACGACATCATCAACATCAAACGGCGCCACCTCATGCTGGCAGCGGCCGGCGGCGCTTTGCTCGGCGCCAGCCACGCAAGTTTCGCCCAGTCCAAGGGAATCGGTCCCGGCCCGGTGAAGATCATCGTTCCCTTTAGTCCCGGAACCACTCCCGATCTGTGCGCGCGCCTGCTGGACCAGAAACTGGCGCAACGTCTCGGACAGCCGGTAATCGTGGACAACCGGCCCGGCGCATCGGGCATCCTCGGCATGGACATGGTCGCCAAGGCGCCGCCCGACGGCCACACCATCATGGTAGGCACCTCGACCGCCCTGACCATGCCCTATTTTTACAGCAAGGTGCCGTTCGACGTCATTCAAAGCTTTCAGCCCCTGTGCATGATCGGCCATACCAATTTCGCGCTGGTGGCTCATCCTTCGGTTCCGGCGTCGAACCCGAAGGAACTGATCGCCCATCTCAAGAAGAATCCCGGGCGCGTGACCTATGCCTCGCCGGGCAGGGGCACCTTCCATCATCTGGCCATGGAGCAGATCGCCGGCATCACCGGGACCGAGATGCAGCATGTTCCGTACAAGGGTTCGGCCGGCGCCTTCACCGACCTGGTGGGCGGCCACGTCAATCTGATGATCATGCCGCTGCACGTGGCCGTGCCCCTGCAGACCCAAGGCAAGCTGAAGGTCATCGGATCGACGCGCAGCGAGCGTGATGCGGCATTTCCCAACATCCCGACCTTGCAGGAAGGCGGCATCGCGCCTTTCAATACCGATGCGTGGTACGCGGTGTGGGGACCGAAAGGCATGTCAAAGGATATCGTCGCGCTGTATAGCAGCGCGCTGCGCGAGGCGCTGGCAAGCCCGGACGTGAAGAAGACACTGGATACGCAGGGCGTGAGCCTCAAGCCGGGCACTCCCGAAGATCTGGCCAAGCTGTCGCAAGCGGAGTTCGAGCATTGGGGCAAGGTGACGCGCGCGGCGAAAATCCAGCCCGAGTAGCTTGTCAAGTCCGCGGGCCGCGCCATCGATAACCTGCCGATGACGAGTGGGCATTGCCTTCGACCATTTCGGTCGGTCGCATGGCTTGCGGCCGCATGACAAATTACCGAAAGTCTGTTCATTGCGCGCGGCTTTTCTCGGTATACTCAGCCTGCGCCCTGCGCTCGCGGCAATATCGTTGTAACAACCCGCTGCGACAATCGGTGCCGAGAGCCATCCTTGATTCACCGGCAATTCGCCTCGACCTCGCCCGGCACAGCCGGGCCGACATGGCTCTAGCTTGAAAAATTCCCAGCTTTAGGATGTTCCGCTCATGCGCAGAGTCTTTTCCCTCCCCCTTTCATTGCTCGCCGGACTGTGCGTCGCCGGCCTGGCCGGTTGCGCGGCGATGACGAAGACCGACATTCCGATCGACTATCAAAGCGAGGCTTTCAGCTCCACCAGTACATTTGCCCATACCTTCGCGGGCACCGGACCGGCGACCTGCGAGGCCGCGCGGCGCGCATTGCTCAGCCAGGGTTATCTGATCAACGAGGCGAAAGCCGCCAATGTACGCGGCCGCAAGAACTTTCAGCCTTCGAACGATGTGCACGTGCAGATCGAATTCAATGTCGTCTGCGCCCCGGATAGCAAAGGCAGCAACAGCACCACCGCATTCGCGAATGCGGTGCGCGACCGTTATTCACTCAAGAAGAGCAGCAACTCGGCAAGTGTCGGTGTAGGCGTCCTGGGTTCACTGTCGCTTCCGATCGGCGCCACCGACGATGCCCTGGTGAAGGTAGGCAGCGAGACCATCCCCTCCGGCAAGTTCTATCAGCGTTTTTTCGAGCTGGTGGAAAGTTATCTCGACGCCTCGTCCCCAGCCGGATCGGGCAGCAGCGAGCGCGCGCAGGCAGCGCAGGCCGATGAAGACCTCGAAGACGATCAATAACGACGAGGCGCGCGGTTGATGAACTGCTGAACTTCTGAATTTCCATATTGTCATTATTCATGGTGAGTTCATCCGTATTCCGATAGAAAGATGCCATGGACAATAAAGAATTGATATCGACGCTGAATGATCTGATCGAAACCTGCAAGGACGGCGAAGAAGGCTTTCGGGTGTGCGCGGACGATATCAAAGATGCGCAGCTGAAACTGAGCTTCACCGAACGCGCGGAAAGCTGTGCGGCGGCCGCCGGCGAACTGCAGACGCTGGTGCGTTCACTCGGCGGTACGCCCGAAACGAGGTCGAGCTTGAGCGGCTCCCTGCACCGGCGCTGGGTCGATATCAAGTCCCTGGTCACCGGCAAGGATAATCTCGCGATATTGACGGAATGCGAACGTGGCGAGGATGTGGCGATCAAGAGCTATCGGCTCGCGCTTGAGAAAGATTTGCCGGCCCACGTACGGGCAATCGTCGAACGGCAATTCCAGGGGGTGCAATACAACCATGACCGCGTCAGGCATCTGCGCAATAGCGCAGCCGCGGCGGCCGGTTAATCGATCCAATAAGCGATCCAATAAGCGATCCAATGGAAAAGTTCCTGATACAGAATGAATTCGGACAAACCCAGGAACTGACTGGCGAGGAAATCACGGTACCCGGTTTCGAAGATATCCAGTTCATCCTGCACGCGTGGCTGTACGATCGCCGCGGCGGATGGGCCGTAACGGAGCGTTCGACCGGCAAACGCATCACCAGCGGCCCTCAGGGTACTGAGCATACCGCGCGCGAACAGCTCGAGCGGCAGTTGCAGGTGCATGGCAAGGAAGCGCTGATGCGCGTCCTCGGCAAGGGAAAGTTATCGGACTAATGAAGTTCGTGATATGGCAGCATGTCGAGCAGATCGTTCTGGGCAAGCGCATCGGGTGACGGCAGCGTCCGCACGAACCGCGCCAGCTCTTCGTCCTGAATGAAGCTCGCCGATGATTCCGCCGTGAGCAGTTTCTCCGGCGCCTGCGGCCGCGCCACCGCATATCCCTGCACATAGTCGACGCCCAGCTCGACCAGCGTCTCCACGGTCGCATTGTCCTCCGCCCATTCGGCGATGGTCTTCATGCCGAGGTTCATGGCGAGGCTGACGATGGCTTCGACGATCGCCACGTTGGCCGGATGCGCATTGATGTTGACGATGAAACTGCCGTCGATCTTGACCACATCCGCCGGCAATTCCTTGAGATAGGAGAAGGACGTATAGCCGGCGCCAAAATCGTCGAGCGCCACCTTGACGCCATAGCTGCGGACCTTGTCGATGAAGCGGCGGGTATTGGCGAGATCGTGCAGCGCGACGCTTTCGGTGATCTCTATGCACAGCCGGTCCGCTACACCTACATTCTGCGCCAGCATGGCAAAAGCATCCTGAACGAACCGTTCATCATTGAGCGACGCGCCGCTCAGGTTCATGCAGACGAATTGCGTACACGGCAGGAGCGCCGCATTGGCGCGCAGCCAGGCCAGGGTGCTCGACATGACCCAGCGGTCGATAACGCCGATGCTGCCTGAATTCTCGGCCGCCGCGACGACGCGGCCACCGGGGATGACGCTGCCGTCATGATCGCGCATGCGCAGCAGCACTTCGAAATTGAGGGAGTCGTGGGGCTTCTTGAGCGACATGATCGGCTGCATCTCGAGGAACAGTCCTTCCGGCGCGACGCCGGTCGACAGGCGTTCCACCAGGTCCAATTCGGACTGCCGGTCGCGGAACGCGGATGCGCTCTTCTCATAAACCACCAATCCGTCGCTATGTCCGGCCTTGGCATCGCGGCAGGCGCGGTCGGCGGCCGACAGCGCATCCTTGATCTGCGTGCCCGGGCTGACTTCGATGAGGCCGATCGCGCCTCGTACCTGGAATGCCTTGTCGCCGATGCGATAGGACTGGGCGCCGATGCGGTCGACGATGCCGCGGCAGATCGTGGTAGCGAGGGCGATCGTGGTATCCGGCAGCACGATGACGAATTCATCGCCGCCGACGCGTGCGATGTTCTGGCTGCCGGTCAACATGTCCAGCACGCGCTCGCACACTTGCTTCAGCACCTCGTCGCCCGCGGCGTGTCCGTACAGGTCGTTGATCAGCTTGAATCGGTCGAGATCGAGATAGGCCAGCGACAGCGGCTTGCCTACCGCGAGCCGCTCCATCGCGCCATCAAGAATTTTTTCGATGCCGCGGCGGTTGAATACCTTGGTGAGCGGGTCGTTGTTGGCCATGAAGTGCAAGTCTTCGGTGGCCTTGGATTTCAGCGTCACATCCTGCAGCGAGCCTTCGATCTTGCCGCGCGCCAGCGTGGCCTTGACCAGGAAGCGCTTCAGTTCGCCGCCATGCGGGGTCTTGCGGTTGGTGATTTCGAGCTCGCCGTCGCTGTGGTCATGCACCAGCCGGTGCAGCAAGCCCCAGGAGCCTTCGGCGAAATACTGTTCCCATGAATTGCGGCCTGGCACCATCACATTAACGCCGAGCATGCCGACGAGCGCGGGATTGGCGCTGAGGAAGCGTCCGTGCATGTCGAGCGTGAACAAGCCGATCGGGATCGCCTCATAAGCATGCTCCAGTTCAGCCTGCGCCTCCACCTGCGCCTTGTGGCTCATGCGTATCTGCTCGCCCACGGCCAGCGCCGCCAGCAGACTCGATGACAGTGCTCCGGTGACGCTGTTGATGGACACAATCAATCCCTTGAACCCGAATGCCGCGCCAGCGAGTTCCGCAACACTGCCGAACAGGGCAATGCCGAGCGATGCGCAGTACCACATCGCCGCCGGCGACGGTGCGCGCATCAGTGTGCGTGCCAGGAGGAAGACGATGACTGCCGCGAGCATGCTTGCCACGGTCCAGTAGATCGGCAGAAATGTGCTGTACGGCAAACATATCGACAGTGCGAGCAAAGGAACGCAGGTCCACTGCGCGGCGCGCAGCAGCGACGTAAAACCGATTCGGCCCAGATCGTCGCGGAACAGCACTTTGAAAAGCTCGATGGTCAGCGTGTAATAGAGCGCAACGGTCACGAGGCGGCCTTGGCGCAGCCATTCATACGGCACCGCGCGTCCGAGCCATTGAATATCCCAGCCGGCGGAGAGCGCCGCCATGCGCAGCGAAACGACCAGCCAGGCGGCGATCAGGATATAGGTGCGGTTGCGGTTGATCAGCGCCGTGATCAGCATGAATATCGCGAGGATGATCAGACCGCCGTCGACCAGTCCCGAATCGCGATAGTACTCAAGAGAGTCACGCTGCAATTGAGCCGCGGGCCATAGGGCAGCCGAAATGCGCGCCGGGCCGACGAAGTTCGCGCGGCACAGGA
>JAQGLQ010000295.1 GCA_028292785.1 Noviherbaspirillum sp.
ACGGCGGTGAACTTGCTGAACAGTTGCTGCTTGTGTTCGGCGCTCATCGGTATCGCATGCCGGATGCGCGCCGATAGAACGGTGCCGTCGCGCAGCAGGAAATACAGCAGATACAGCATGACGCCGAAACTGATCAGGAAGTAGAATGCATTATGGCCGATGCTGACGGCATGAGTCGCGAGAAACTGGCTGCCCTGGACCACGGCCGACGACAGCCGGTCCTGCAAGGCGGAAAGATTTCCGAGTCCGAAGCGGTCGAGAATGCCGGTCAGCCAAGGCGGGAATATCTCTCCGATATGCGTAAAGTAAGCGCGAAAGTCGAGCTGACCTGAACGCAGCTTTTCGTACAGGGCGCCCGCCTCCTGTATGAGGGAAGCGGCAATCATCGTCAGCGGAAAAATCACCACCAGCAGGCACAGCACCAGCGTGGCGAGCGCGGCCAGATTGCGTCTGTTGCGCATCGAACCGAGCAGCTGGCGATAAAAGGGATTGAACAGGATGGCAAGCACGACACCCCAGAAGACCGCGCCGTAATAAGGCCAGAGTATCCAGCCAAAGGCCAGCGTGACGGCGACGAGAAGTATCAGGAAAGTCTTTTGCTGCAACTCCGGGGTATTCATAGGCAACTCGAATGTGAACGAAATGCCAATGCTACCCTATCGGAGCGCGGCGTCGGGTGGTGGATCGCAATGCATGAAGGACACGCGGATTGCGCCGGCGTGACGGCACAATCCGGATAGTGGACCGCGCGACTCAGGCGGCGAGCGTTCCTTCCGTCATTTCCTTCATCAGCGCGCGCTTGCGGGTGGCCAGCTTCCTGCCGAGCTTTTCCATGTCCATTTTGGCTTTCTTGGCCTTCTTGAACATCTCGTCCTGCTCTTCCTGCACATGATGGTCCACATACTCGCCCAGCACCGTTACCTTCGCATCGTACAAGGGATCGGAGACGGCCATGGACTGCAACTGGCGGATCAGATCCTTGGCGCTGGCATGCTCGACGGTCGCCTCGTCGAGCAGGTCCTCGTCGCCGATCGCCTTGCGCGCGGCGGGATAGAAAATTTCCTCTTCGATCTGGGCGTGGATCGTCAGCTCGGTGCAGATCCGCTTTACCAGCGCTTCCTTCGCGGAGTCTTCGGCCTTGTCCTTCATCTTGTCGAAGTCCTTGAACAGCTTCTTCACGTTTTTGTGGTCGTCCTTGAGGATGGCGATGGCATCGGTCAGTTTGACGGCGGCCTTTTTCGCCGGCGCCTTGGCGGCGGGTTTCCTGGTCGAAGCGGTGTCGGTGGTGGCAGTTGGCATATGCGGGTATCCCTTGTCGTTGGAAGCAGCTGGTTGAGATTCCTTTGCATCCTACTGCGCATTCGGCAGGCGCAATATCGACTAGCTCAAGGTTCGCGCGGATTGATTCAGCCACGCCGCCGCCCCGATCCCGGCGGCGCGGCCGCTGGCAAAGCACGCGGTCAGCAGATAGCCGCCGGTCGGCGCTTCCCAGTCCAGCATCTCGCCGGCGCAGAACACACCGGGCAGCGACCGGATCATCGAATGCGCGTCGAGCGCTTCGAAGGCGACGCCGCCGGCGCTGCTGATCGCTTCATCGATCGGCCGCGCGCGCAGCAGACGCAGCGGCACGGCCTTGATCGCGGCCGCCAGGCGGGCGGGATCGGCGTAATCCGCGGCCGGAACGAACTCGCGCAGCAAGCCCGCTTTCACACCCGCGATCCCGACCCGGCTCTGCAAATGGCTGGCCATCGAACGTGAACCGCGCGGATGCGCGACTTCGTCCAGCACGCGCTGCGCGTCTTTGCCGGGGGTGAGGTCGAGATGCACGATCGCGTTGCCGCGCGCCGCGATGGTGTCGCGCAGGGGAGCCGACAAGGCATAGATCATGCTGCCTTCGACGCCTGTCTCGGTGACCACGAATTCACCCTGCCTGCGATGCACGCGCCCGTCCGCATCGGTGAAGGTCGCCACGACCGCTTTCACCGGCTGCCCCGCGAAGCGCGCGCGGAAGTGTTGGCTCCAGTCCGTGTCGAAGCCGCAGTTGGAAGGGCGCAGCGGCGCTACCGCCACGCCGCGCTGCGCAAGCAAGGGTACCCATGCGCCGTCGGAGCCGAGCCGCGCCCAGCTGCCGCCGCCCAGTGCGAGCACGGTCGCACTGGCATGCACTGCACGCTCGCCCTCTGCTGTCGCGAAGCGCAATGCGGAATCGTCGTTCCAGCCGATCCACCGGTGGCGCATATGAAATCGCACGCCGGCTTCGCGCAGCCGGTGCAGCCATGCGCGCAACAGCGGCGCGGCCTTCATGTCGGTCGGGAATACGCGTCCCGACGAGCCGACAAAGGTGGCGATACCGAGACCGGCGGCCCAGTCGCGCAGCGCCCGGGCGCCGAAGGCGTCGAGCAGCGGCTCGACCTGGGCGCGGCGCGCACCATAGCGGGAGAAAAATTGTTCGGTCGGCTCGGCATGCGTGAGGTTCATGCCGCCTTTGCCGGCGAGCAGAAATTTTCGTCCGACCGAAGGCATCGCGTCGAACAGGTCGACGCGCGCGCCCGCGGCGGACAGGGTCTCGGCAGCCATCAGGCCGGCGGGGCCACCGCCGATGACGGCGACGGTCCTGTCGTTCAGCGGTGCGGGGCCGGCGGGCGTGATGTCCACTTGTGGTTTTCAATGAGGATGATCGACGAGGCCCGGATTGTACCGCGAGCGCTCACTGGCCGGGGTAGGCCAGCATCTTCCAGCTGACGCCGAGATGCACGTCGGTTTTAAGCTTGACCAGTTCGCGCGAGAGGAAGGCATTGTCGCGGTCCTGGCGCAGTTTCTCGCCCAGCGTGTCCTTCAGGATGCCGGCGCCCGCCATCACGCCTTCCAGCGTCTTGTAGGACTGGATCAGCCTGGCCGCGGTCTTGACGCCGACCTTCGTCACGCCGGGTATGCTGTCGGCCGACTTGCCCCTCAGCGCCAGCAGGTCGATCAGCGCTTCCGGCGGCACGCCGAAC
>JAQGLQ010000296.1 GCA_028292785.1 Noviherbaspirillum sp.
AATCCCGGATATGCCAACGGTCAAACCGTCAAACACGGCGATTCATTCATCACGACGACAAAGGGCAGGGAGCCGGCGCTCTACACTTTAGACCATCGTACCCTCATCGCGGCACGTCTGGCGAAAGTGAACGTACCGGTGGTTTTCGTTTCCCTCACCGCTACTGTCAGAGGGAAGGAACTATTCAAGCTAACCGGCAAGGACGGAAACGAGATCACGCTTGTTAATGGTTCTAAGGAATGGAGTATTACGGATAAGTACGATAAATATGCGAACGATTTAAACCAATTGCACGAGAAGCTTCATAACGCCTTATTGAAAAAACTGCAGAGCAAAGAGCTGCTTCCCGCGACCGCTTTTACGCTGGCGAAGGAAGGTGATGGCAAGCCTGTCACGGAATTTAGCTTGAACAAGATCGGCAGTGGAATGCAGAAATCATCCTTGATGAAGGCGGCGGAAGAATACATGAACCCGGATTTCATGAATGATAGCGTGCTGGAAGAAAATTTCGAAAAGAGCCAAAGGCATACCAACTCCCTAATCTCCACGATCTCGAAAAAGCTGGAAATACCTGAGAAGAAGGGGCGTTCCAAGACTTCATTGCTTTTCGAATCTCCTGAGAAGACGGTAATAATAAAGCGGGAAGATATGCCGGGAACCGTCTCAAAGGTAACCGCCCCAAACTCGTTTCTCGGCAAACCGTCTGATTCCTTGATAACTAAGGTTGAGCCGAACAAGGTAATGCCAGAGAAGAAACTCACGCCGCTTTCAAAGCTTTTTTTAGAGATCGAAAAGGACAAGATCAAATTACAGGGAAAACCTGTTGTGAAATCCATGCAGCCGAGCAAGAAGTAATCATTGGCTACAGTTTCGCATCACCCGTGAATCGACATCGACGAATGAGTACCGATCATCTATACGACATCGCTAATGCGACAACGACACGTGCGGATTTTCTGGAATTTGCCGAGCGGCTTTGCCATGAGTGCCGGAACGGTATCCACCAGTGGGAAAACCGTAGCGTGCCCGATTACCTCGACGGCTTGCACGGTTTCGCGCATGCCATGGGAGGGTATTACCAAAACATGGGCGAGGACGTGGATATCGAAACCATCAGCTGGCGCATGGCGGCGCACATGCTGCTTGCCGCCACCGTTTACGAAATATAGGGAATCCCGGTTGCATTGAATGTTGTCAAAAGAGTAACATCCCGGAGTCGCGCGACCCAGAGTCGCTACCGGCAATCGTCTGCATTCAAACGACTACTCGGGGAAGAAATGTTAAGTACAAATCGCTTGGCGCAACGGTCTTTTTCCAGTCAGACCGTAACACGGTCGCACCTTGCACTGGGGGGCGATCCAATGCAAGGCCGTCTCGGTCTCAAGGAAGCGGCGGCGCAAGGGAATCTGGAGTTGATGGAAGAATTCTTGTCCGGCACGGAAATCGACGTCGTGGCGGAGGAACTCAACGCCGCACTGGTCAGTGCGGTCGAGCACAAGCATCCGGAAGCGGTGGACATGCTGTGCGAGCGCGGGGCGGACTGGCGCACGCCAGTGGAACGGTTCGGAAACGTTCTCGTACTCGCCGCCTCTACAGGTTCCATCCCGGTGATGCAAGCCCTGATTACTCGGGGTGCGGATGTGGCCGAAGCAATCAGGGATGGTAACAATCCTCTTGCGGTGGCGGCGATCTATGACGACGATGCGATGCTCGAATTTTTGCAAGGATTAGGGTTCAGTCTGAATCAACCCGACGGCCACGGACAATTGCTGATAGTAGATGCCGTATGCAGCGACGCGCTTCCCTGTGTTAAGGCACTGATCGCCGCAGGCGCAGATCCGCATCTGCGGGAGAAACGCGATAAAGGCACATCCGCATTCTGGATGGCCCTGGGCCGCAATAGTGACGGGATTGCGCGCTGCATATTAGGCACCAACGACGTGACACTGGATTGCAAATGCATTCGCGCACTGGCGACCGGCTTGTTCCGCGCGGTAGCGGCCGGTGACGAGCAGGCGGTCGAGGCGGTTCTGCAACGCATACCCTCGCTCGTCCATGCAAGAAATCAAAAAGGATACTCGCCGTTCCAGGTCGCTGTCTTGTCAGACCGCATGGAGATGGCGGAATATCTGTTGGGATGGGAAGCCGACATCAACGCCCGTGACGGCGGGGGCGGCACGGTACTGCATGCGATGTGCGCGCAGAAAAAATTTGATGCGGCCATACGCCTCATCGCATTGAAAATCGGCGTCGCGTTGGAGGACGACCGCGGTCTGACTGCACTACATTACGCCGCGGAATATTGTGGCGAATCGTTTGTTCACGAGATGTTAAGGGTCGCCGGCCTGTCCCGCCATTCGCTCGAATTTTCGCTCGCGCCTTTCTTCACTGATAAGGAAGAGGAAGATGCAAGAAGGGCGGATCGCATCGTGCTGGCCTTGATCGGTGATGAATTGATCACTGCGCTGACGCTCGATAGTTCGGATAGTTTCGTCAAAGACATGGAGAAGCTGGGCGAGGCGCGAGCCGCCTATCACACGGTCGCAGCTCACCTGCGGCATCTCCCTGATGAGGAAATCGCACGCATCCTCGGATGCATCGTATTCGCCTCGCAAGCATTGAACCACGTGACGCTGGACGATCCGCTTGCCGTGCATTTGATGGAATTGTTTCGTTTCAAGGATTTCGGCCTTAAACAAGGCGCCGAGACATCGGTTCGCCGGATGACCATGAAAGCGCTCTGTCATGTCGGACTCGAGTTCGACGATGGCCTGATCCGGCTTGACGAAAAGGGACTTGTCGATCCGCTGTCGGACGCATACCACCAGTTCTGCCGCTTACCGAAGCTTACGCAGGGCTTGCTTGCGGAACTGCTGAATTAGCCGCAGGGGGTTCGACGTCACGGTCTTGCATTAAATCAAGCGTGCAAACCAAGTTGAGGCGATCTGAAACACCTTGTTGCATCCCTTACGGATTCAAAACGACGAGAAACATATGCATGACGTTTAATGAATACATCATTAAAGGAATATGTCATGAAAAAACGTTTCGCCGTAATTTCCGCAGCGGGCATCGCATTCACGGCGCTGATGGCTGCTTCTCCCGCCAGCGCGCGCGAACAGGTACAATGGTCGGTCACGGTGGGCGGAGGCAGCCATACGCCGCCAGTCGCTTACTATCCGCCGGCGACGGTATACCAGCCGCGGCCGGTCTACGTAGAGCGGCCGATCGTAGTCAGGCATCCCCAGCCTTATTACTACGGTGAGCCTTCATGGCGCGAGCACCATGAGCACCGCAAGCATCGCAAGCACCGCGAACATCGCCGGCACGGACACCACGGCCACGACGACTGATCCGACGCTCCTTCAACAACGGGAAAAATCATGAACAAGAACAGACCGAATGCCATCGCGACGCTGCTCGCCGCATCCATCCTTGCGGGTTGCGCAGTACCGGGTTATGGCCCATCGGCATCGCAACCATATCCGCAGCCATATCCGCAGCAATATCCGCAATATCCGCAATATCCGATGCCGGCTTCCGCGCCGCAGCCTTACTCCGGCATGTATGGCGTCATCGATTCGATCCAGATGGTCCAGGCTCCCGACAATACCAGTCCCGGCATCGGCGCCGGCGCTGTGATCGGCGGCGTGGTTGGCGGAGTTCTTGGCAACCAGGTTGGCGGCGGCAGGGGAAGAACCGCGGCAACGGTTGCCGGTGCGGTCGGCGGTGCAGTGGTCGGCAATCAGATCGAGCAGCGTCGTGCGGCACAGGCCCGCAATACCTACCAGATAGGCATTCGCATGGACAACGGCAGCTATCGCACCGTCGTGCAGGACTATATCGCGGACCTGCGCATAGGCGGCCGTGTGCGGGTCGAAGGCGACCGCGTGCTGGCGTATTGAAGCTGTCTCTGGGATGGATCAACGCATGAAGAGCGTGAATGGGGAAAATTACTGAATGCTTAAAAGACTTTACGCCCTGGCCCTTCTGATTCCGCGCAACGTTTATCTTGCGACCGCATTGATCCTCTACCTCCTCATGCTATCCATGGGCGCCGTGGAACCCACGGTCGACGCGCTGCCCGGCCGCGAGGACTACAGCAAGCTCTATCATGTGCTGTTCTACTTCGGCCTGAACGGCATGCTGTGGTTCGGCATG
>JAQGLQ010000317.1 GCA_028292785.1 Noviherbaspirillum sp.
AGCACGTCGAGCTTCTTCTGCACTTCGCCTTGCACGTTTTCGCTGCCGGCGCTGCCGAGCACTTCGCCCAGCGCGCCTTTGCTGACCGCGTGGCTGATGGTCTTGCAGGCGCGGGCGACGACTTCGATCAGCAGGCGCAGTTCCGCCGGGATGCTGTTGTGCAGTCGCTGTTCTTCGACAAGGTACTGCGTGAGGCTGACTCTTTTCATGTTTTTCCAGTCTTGGCGTTGGTTAGTTTGATAGCGATTTGGTGATGACTTCCAAAACGTCTTTCGACAGCGCCCGGGTGCCGGCCACGCGTTGCAGCGCGGCGCGCATCCGGCCTTGCAATGTGGGCTCGTACTTGCGCCAGCGGTCGAGGCTGCGGGCAAGGCGCGCGGCGACCTGCGGGTTGATGGTGTTGAGCGCGATCACCTGATCGGCCCAGAATTCATAACCGCTGCCGTCGGGGGCATGGAACTGCGCCGGGTTGCCGTTGCAGAAGCTGAAGATCAGGCTGCGCGCGCGGTTCGGATTTTTCAGCGTGAATGCCGGATGCCGCATCAGTTCGCGCATTGCAGCCACATCGGTAGTGCGCGACATGGCCTGCAACGCGAACCACTTGTCGACCACCAGCGCTTCCTGTTCGAACTCGGCATAGAAGTTCGCCAGCGCGGCATCCTTGCCCGGAGCGCTGCCGTTGACGAGCGCGGTCAGCGCCGCGATCCGGTCGGTCATGTTGTTGGCGTTGTCGTACTGCGTCTGCGCCAGCAGATGCACATCGGCGTCGGCGAGCTCGGCGAGATAGGACAGCGCCAGGTTCTTCAGTCCGCGCTTGCCGGCGGAAACCGGGTCCGGACTATACGTTCCGGGCGTGCGGTTGCCCTGGTAGGCGACCATCCAGTCGGTGCGCATCGCAGCGGCCAGCGAACGCCGCAGGAACTGGCGCACCGTGTGGATCGCTTGCGGATCGATGACGTCCATCTGCTCCGCGACCACGCTTTCCGAAGGCAGGGTCAATGCGAGTTCGCGGAAGGCCGGATCGAGCGAGGTATCGTTCAGCGTGGCGCGGAAACTGTCGATCAGCACGCCCGCGCCGGATTGCGCATCGTCAAGCACGTTCCCCGCCTGCACGTCGGCGACCATCGCCAGCATGCGGCGGGTCGCGAGACGCTGGCCCGCTTCCCAGCGGTTGAACGGATCGCTGTCGTTGGCCATGAGGAACGCGAGTTCCTCATCGGTATATTCGACGTTCAGCACCACCGGCGCGGAAAAGTCGCGCAGGATGGAGGGCACCGGCTTCTCGGGCACGTTGACGAAGCGGAAGGACTGCCTTTCGTCGGTGAGTTCCAGCACCATGGTGGTGGGCGCGCGCTCGCCTTCCGCGAGCGGCTGTCCGTCGAGCTGCAGCGGAATGTCATTGCCGCTGCTGTCGAGCAGACCGACGGCGACGGGAATATGGAATGGCAGTTTGGTTTCCTGGCCGGGCGTGGGCGGGCAGGACTGCGACAGGACCAGGTCGAAATTCCGGCCGAGCGAATCGTAATGCGTCTGCACCGTCACGCGCGGGGTGCCCGCCTGGCTGTACCAGCGTTCGAACTGGGTCAGGTCGCGCCCGTTCGCGTCGGCCATCGCGGCGCGGAAGTCGTCGCACTCGACCGCTTGTCCGTCGTGCCGTTCAAAGTACAGATCCATGCCCTTGCGGAAGCCTTCGCGGCCGAGCAGTGTCTGGTACATGCGCACCACTTCCGAACCTTTTTCGTAGATCGTGACGGTGTAGAAGTTGTTGATCTCGACATACGAATCGGGGCGGACCGGATGCGCCATCGGGCCGGCATCCTCCGGGAACTGCGCCTGGCGCAGCACGCGCACATCTTCGATGCGCTTGACGGCGCGACCGCTCGCGCTGCCGATCATGTCGGCCGAAAATTCCTGGTCGCGGAATACCGTCAGGCCTTCTTTGAGCGACAGCTGGAACCAGTCGCGGCAGGTGACGCGGTTGCCGGTCCAATTGTGGAAGTATTCATGGCCGACCACCGATTCGATGTTGGCATAATCGACGTCGGTGGCGATGCGCGGGTTGGCCAGCACATACTTCGTATTGAAGATGTTGAGACCCTTGTTTTCCATGGCTCCCATATTGAAGTCGCCGACCGCCACGATCATGAAACGGTCGAGATCGAGCTCAAGTCCGAAACGTTCGACATCCCAGCGGATGCTGTTCTTCAGCGACTGCATCGCATGGTCGGTCTTGTCGAGGTTGCCCTCTTCCACCCACACCTGCAGCAGCACTTCGCGACCGGACTGAAGGGTGAATTTCTCTTCCTGGCACACCAGATCTCCGGCCACGAGTGCGAACAGATAGGACGGCTTCTTGAAGGGATCTTCCCATAATGCGTAGTGGCGGCCGTCGCCGAGATCGCCCTGCTCGATCAGGTTTCCATTGGATAACAGCACCGGATATTTTTCCTTGTCGGCCCGCAACATGACGGTGTATTTCGCCATGACGTCCGGCCGGTCCGGGAAGTAGGTGATCTTGCGGAACCCCTCGGCTTCGCATTGCGTAAAGAAATTCCCGTTTGAAACGTAAAGGCCCATCAGCGAGGTGTTTTCGCTGGGGCGAAGCGCGGTTTCGATTTCAAGGACGACGTCATCCGGCGCGTCCCGGATATCGAGCACGCCGTTGGCGAGCGAGTAACTGCGCTTGCCCAGTTCCTTGCCATTCATCCGCACGCTGACCAGTTCCAGCGTTTCGCCGTACAGCACGATGTTCTTGCTGCGGCTTTCCGGATTGCGTGTCATGGTGATGCGCGTTGCGACGCGCGTCAGTTCGGGATCGAGGTCGAAACCCATTTCAACCTGATCGACCCGGAAGGAAGGAGGTGTGTAGTCCTTCCGATAAATCGTTTGGGGAGTATCGGTACGCATAGGGATATGTGGAATCGGAGGATTTGGAGCAAAATGGCATTTTACAGCCAAGACGGATACCACCCACCCCTATGAAACTTTCCTTTGCGTTTTTCGTAGTTGCAGCAAGCCTTGCCTTGGCAGCCTGTACTCAGGAGCAACAGAACAAGATCAGCCGCAGCGTGCAGAACTGGACCGGCACCAATGGCGTGCTCGAATTCTATGCGGGCGAAAAACTGGCCCGCCGCTTTATCCATATCGACAAGATGACGACCGCAACCGCCACCGGCGACAGCGCGCAATCGCGCTCTTATCGGTTCGGTTACGGGGTCCTCGACGAGAACTTCAACATGATCGCGGATCAGGGCGAGAAGAAAGTGTATTTTGAAATCAGCGACTTCGGGTCGAACTATATTTTCTTTGAGAGCCCTCGATGAACGCCTGGCGGTTTGCACTATTGCTTTTTGCATTGATGTTGTCGGGCTGCGCGACAACGATCAAGAGCGAGGTCACCACGTTCCATGAGTGGCCGAACTATGTGCAGGACAAGACGTATGTATTCGAACGAACGCAAGAGCAGGAAAACGATCTCGAATACCGCAACTATGAAAAACTGGTGCGCGCGGAGCTGAAGCGCCTCGGCTTCACCGAACAGACCGACATGCGCTCGGCGCGGCTGAAAGCATCCTTCAACTACAGCAATACGGCGCGCGACGTGCGGGTGGTCTATCCGGTCGTAGTGGATCCTTACTGGTATGCGCCGCCATGGCGGGGGTTCTACAGCCCCTTCTACGATCCGTTCTGGTACGGGCCGCCCCGGGTGGAACGACGCGAAGAAAACTACCAGGTCTTCACGCGGCAATTCCGATTCATCCTGGCGCAGACCGCTGATGGCAAGAAAGTGTATGACGTCACCGTGGTCAACGAGGGGACCCGGGGATCGCTTGCGAGAGTCATGCCATTCATGGTGAGAGCCGCATTCGCCGATTTTCCGGGAAAAAGCGGCGTACCGCATTTGGTTGAGTTGAAGACCAGATAAAGCGCATGATTCCCGATGCTCATCTTGGCATTCGGCACTACGGCTCGTGCAAAAAATTCTGCCGAATTGAAAACCTTTTCGGTGCGTGATGTCTTAACTAGTCCGTTTGGCTAACAGTGTCCGTACCGAATATTGATTAGAGCCATTTCCTGGTCAGCCCTTTGCGGGACGTCCTGCTACGCCACTGTTAC
>JAQGLQ010000322.1 GCA_028292785.1 Noviherbaspirillum sp.
TGTCCGGCTTGGGATGGAACGGACCCTTGATCCGGGTGGGCAGTTCATGCCACCGTTCCGCCGGCGCCAGCAACTGTGGCGCATGCGACATCGCGATACTGCTGATCAGCGTGGACACTTGAAACTCCCTTTCTTACAGCATGGCCAACAGCACAATCGCTGCACTATTCGCTTTGGTCGCCCAGGCCGCCGCATCTATGCCGGTTCCATCACTGCGGAAGGAATCTGATGCCTGAGCATGAGCTCGCGCCGCTCCTTCGACGATTGCAGCATGGCCAGGCAAACCTCGAGCGTGGCCTTGCCCCATCTGCCATCGGGGAACGCCGGCCGATCCTGCGCGACGGCTTGGCACAGCTCGCGCAGTTCGGCGGCATGGCCTGCGTCGACCGGGCACGCCACTTCTTCCCGGCCGGCGTCAGTGTAGACATAGATTCCCTGGGGAGACTGGCGTATCACGCCGCGCTCGCAGCCGACGATGGTCAGGCCGAAAAACGCTTGCTCGGTCCGCACGCGGTTGCCGCTGGCCGCGGCATGCGGCGCCGTGTACTTCGTGCTCTGGTCTACCGGGCCGGTGAGGCGGGTTTTGCGCGGCCCTATCATGTCGGCTTCGAGGCGCCGGCCGCCTTCGCCGATGCCCCAGGTCAGCTCGGCGATATCGAAGTAGCCGTAGCCGTTGAACACCATGGTCGCGGGCGTGCCGTCCTCGAAATCGAGGAATGCCGTGTAATCGCCTTCGGTATTGAAGTTTCTGTCGGCCCGCCCGGTAGTGGCACGGATGCTTCTTACCAGCCCGCCGCCGATGTAGCGCACGATATCGACCTGGTGCGGACCCTGGCGGAAGCAGATGCCGCCGCCATTGTCGGTATCCACTTCCGACGCCAGCCTCGGGCGCTGCAGCCAGTCGTTGGAGTTCCAGGTATTGATCTGGATGACGCGCCCCAGCCGGCCGCTACAGATAATTTCACGGATCTTCTGAATGGCCGGACTGTAGATCTTCGAATGTCCCTGCACCAGCTTAACGCCGTTGCGCTCGGCCGCATCAATCATGCGGTCGGCCTGTTCCAGCGATACCGCCATCGGCTTTTCGACGATGATGTGTTTGCCGCGCTCCGCCGCGATCACGGTGTGCTCGGCATGAAACGCATTCGGCGTCGCGATCCACACCGCGTCGATATCGTCGCTCGCACACATGGCCTCGAAGCTGGTGAAGACCTTGCCGCCATACTTGCTCTGGAATTCATCTCCGGCTTCGGGCCGGATATCCGCGCCCGCCGTCAGCTCCATCTCGGGAACCCGCTGAATCTGGGGAAGAATTTGCTTGGACGCCGCCCCAAGCCCCGCCATACCCAATCTAAGACGCTTCATTCACCGCCTCCGCGTTGTGCTTTTGCTTCCGGAATACGCCGATTCGTTCGTTGACCACATCGATTTCAATGATCTTGTTTTTCGCCGGGTCGCGGATCACGCCCATCGGGTCGCCGCCGCTGCGCACGATCTCGATCTGCTCCTTCAGCAGCTTGCGGAACATCACGATGCCGCGGTCCGATGCGCCCAAATGTTCGCGCCTGCGGTCAGTGATCGGCCCTTGGGTCTCCCATGCCATTGCGTCCTGCGCATGGATGACGTTCATTCTGTAGGCGCCTGCCGCGTCCTTGAGCGGGAGGAACTGGTACGGGTAATCGGCATCCGGCGAAGAGGTTTCGGTCTCTGACGGAATGAAGGTGATCCAGTAGACCCTGGTCCGGTTATCGTCCACGGGCACTCGAATCTGGAGATCGTGCTTGCCAGGCATCTCGGTCTCCGGAAACATCGGCTGGTCGCTGCTGACTTCGATGACGTTGCGCAGCATGGTCGGAAATACCAATGGATGCTCGTCCACGGTGGTCCGCCCGCCCGGCTTCTTCGGCGGCGTGATGCGGCGCTTCATGATGCCGTATTCGAAGCGGATGAATTCGCAGTTTTCCCGGTACTTGTCGATCTCCATGTAGGTGTTGGCACTCTTGAAGGTGACGCCGTGCAGGAAAAAGAAGTGTGCGGGGTCGACCGAGTTCTCCATCGGCTGCAGCCAGTTGCATTCGATGTCGGATTCGACCAGGACCTCGCGGATGCCATCCTCGCGCACCAGTACATCCCAGCGCGGCAGCAGCGGCGCCGGCAACGGGCCCATGTAGGCAAACAGCAGGCCGGCGAGCTTCTGCACCGGATAGGCCGACAGATGAATCTCGCTTTTGTAATTGCTCTCGGGCGGTTCGGCCGGCTGCTCGGTGCAATTGCCCGCCAGGCCGTATTTCCAGCCGTGATAGGGACAGCGGATGCCGTCGCTGTCGACGGTGCCGTAGGCTAGCGAGGCAAGGCGGTGGGCGCACTGCTCTTCCATCAGGCCGTAGCGCGGCTGCGATTCTCCCGGAGCGGGAGGCAGCCGGAATACCACCAGTTTTTCGCCGAGCAGCATCACGGCCTTGGTCGGGCTTTCTTCACTCAGTTCGGCGGCCATGGCCACCGGGTGCCAGTAACGCCGCAACAGTTCGCCGGCCGGGGTGCCCCTGCCGACGCGGGTCAGCACGTCGTTCTCTTCCTGCTTCAGCATCACGTGTCTCCTACGTTTTAGTTCTTGCCGCAGATGCGCGTGCGGTTGGGTCAGGCTGCCGCTGCCGACTCGGCCGGCGCCTTGAAGCGCGTGAAGACCTTTTCTGCGTTCCGCTGGAAGATCATCGCGCGATCCTCGGCGCCGAGCCATTCGATGCTCTCGATAGTCGGCCGCACGTTGTCGTACCACTTGCCTGTGCGCGGGTCTACCTTGGAGCCGGCGCCGGGACGCTCGGTGCCGAACAGGCAGCGCTCGGGACCGACGATCTTGAACAGTAGTTCCAGCGACTCCTTGTTGTACAGCGCCGTGTCGAAATACAGCTGCTTCAGTCGCGCATCGAAATTCTCGGTGTCATTCGGACCCCGCATCTGCGAACGCCATCTGCCGATCTGATAAGGGACCGAGCCGCCGCCATGGCTGATGATCAGCTTCAGTTTCGGGAACAGCTTGAACACCGGCGAGTCAACCAGCGAGAGGATGGCGATGCTTTCCTCCGTGATGAAGTGGTTGTGGTAGGACTCGCGGTGGTTCTTGCAGGTAGCCGGATGGACCAGCGCCGGGATGTCCATCTGCTCCAGCTTTTCGTACAGCGGATACCAGTATTCATCGCCCATCGGCGGCGATGCATAATCGCCTTCGCCCGGATCGGGATTGATCATCACGCCAATGAAGCCGAGCTCGTTGATGCAGCGGTCGATCTCCTCGAAGGTGTTGGCGGGGCTTACGCCCGAGCACTGGGGCAGGCCGGCCACGCCGCGAAAGTGGTTCGGCCAGTTCTTCACGGCCATGGCAATGACGTCGTTGACCGCCTGGCAATACCAGTGGACGATCTTTTCCGGCTTTTCCGAATGCATCATGGTGTAGGGGCGCGGCGAAATGAAGGCCATGTTCGTACCGACTTCATCCAGCAGCTGCGCATGGTTGGCGCCCTTCCACGTCGCCTTCGCAACATGCTCCGGCGTGATGCCGTGCGCGCCCCTGTGCTGCGAATGGCGCGCAGCGAACAGGCCGGCCTGGTAATTCCCGAGCTCCTTGGGCGGAACGACGTGCTGATGTGCGTCGATGATCATCTTTTCCCTATTCGATAGATTTCAGTTCGCTGCCTCAAAGCCCTGCGGCCTACGCTTTCTCCCTGGAGGCTTCTGCGTTCTCCTGACTTGCGCGGAATACGCCGATCCGTTCGTTGATCACGCCGAAGTCGATCAGTTTGTTCTTTTCCGGGTCGCGGATCACGCCTATCGGATCGCCGCCGCTGCGCACGATCTCGATCTGATCCTTCAGAATCTTGCGCAACATCACCACGCACCGGTCCTATGCGCCCAAATGTTCGCGCCTGCGGTCAGTGATCGGCCCTTGGGTCTCCCATGCCATCGAGTCCTGGGCATGAATGATGTGCCGATAATATTTCCTCTGCGGATCCTTGAGAGCGAGGTATTCATAGGGATGTTCCCGGTCGGGCGGCGAAGTTTCGGAGCTGGTGGGAACGAATTCAACGACGAACACCCTGGTGTGTGTATCGTCGACAGGGACGCGAATCTGCACGTCATGGCGGGCCAGGTGCCGTCCGTCCCGGGTTCTTTCGGCACGGTCGCGCGCTTCGGTCACGTTGCGCAGTGTGGTTGGAAACACCAGCGGATGCTCATCCACCGTGGGCGGGTCGCCGGGGTTTTTCCCGGGCGTGACGCGGCGCTTCATGATGCCGTATTCGAAGCGGATGAATTCGTGCTTCTCCTCGAATCTCCTGGCCATATCCACATAATTGAGGACGCTCTTGAAGGTGTAGCCGTGCAACCAGTAGAAGTGCGCGGGGTCGACCGAGTTCTCCATCGGTTGCAACCAGTTGCATTCAATGTCGGATTCGACCAGCACCGAGCGGATGCCATCCTCGCGCACCAGTACATCCCAGCGTGGCAGCAGCGGCGCCGGCAACGGGCCCATGTAGGCCCACAGCAGGCCGGCGAGCTTCTGCACCGGATAGGCCGACAGATGAATCTCGTTCTTGTAATTGCTTTCGGGCGGTTCGGCCGGCTGCTCGGTGCAGTTGCCGGCCAGGTCGTATTTCCAGCCATGATAAGGACAGCGGATGCCGTCGCTGTCGACGGTGCCGTAGGCCAGAGAAGCAAGGCGGTGGGCGCACTGCTCTTCCATCAGGCCGTAGCGCGGCTGCGATTCTCCCGCAGCGGGAGGCAGGCGGAACGCTACCAACTTTTCGCCGAGACCGGTGACCGCCTTCGTCGGAGCCGCGTCGCTCAGTTCCGCGGCCACCGCAACCGGGTGCCAATAGAGGCGCTACAGTTCCCCGGCCGGCGTACCACGGCCCACGCGTGTCAGCATCTCGTT
>JAQGLQ010000324.1 GCA_028292785.1 Noviherbaspirillum sp.
ATGGGCCTTCGTAAAGGGTATGCCTATTCCTTGCCCAGACCGGAAGCCTCGAGCATTGTCTTGTTGCGCGCGTATTCCGACTGGATGCGCTTCGCGAATTCTTCCGGGCTGCGGCTGCTCAGCACGCGGTTGCCTGTCTTGAGCACACGATCGCGGTAAGTGGCGGAGGTGACCACGGTGTTCAGGTCCGCATGGATCTTCTGCACCAGGTGCTGCGGCAGCCCGGCCGGCGCCATGATGCCGAACCAGACGTCGGAGTCGTAACCGGGATAGCCGAGCTCGGCCACGGTAGGCACATTGGGATAAACGGACGAACGTTCCGCACTGCCGATCGCCAGGGCGACCAGCTTGCCGGCGTCAACCAGCTGCATGGCGTTCGCCAGGCCGGCCCAGGTGACCGGCACATGGCCCGCGACCACATCCTGTAGCGCCGGAGCGCCGCCCTTGTACGGGATATGGTTGAGCTTGATGCCGGCGGCGCGCTGCAGCAGCTCCATCGCCATATGATGGGCCGCGCCCAGGCCGCCGCTGGCGTAGTCGAGGGGACGCGGCGCCGCCTTGGCCATGGCGATGAATTCACCGAGGGTCTTCACTTTCAGCGCGGGGTTCGCCACCAGGACCAGCGATATGCCGCCCACGAGCCCGATCGGCGTGAAGTTGGTGATCGGGTTGTAGGTCATCTTCTTCGTCACGAACGGCAGGATCACGGTGGTGCTGTCGGATGCCAGAAACAGCGTATGCCCGTCGGGAGCGGCACGCGACGCGGCTTCGGCGCCGATCATGCCGGACGCGCCCGCCCGGTTTTCAACGATCACCGGCTGCCCCCATATCTGCTGCAGGTTGCTGGCGATGTCGCGGCCGATGAGGTCGTGGCTCGCGCCCGGCGGCTGCGCGACGATGAGCCGCACCGTCCGGCTCGGGAAGGGCGGGTCGGCCGCGTGCGCTGCGGGAAACGCCAGTGCGGCGGCGCAGGCGGCGAGGGACAGAACGGCACGACGCATCTGTGCAAGGCGTGCAAGCAAACGGATCGGTTTCATACGGACTCCTTTATCATCGGGCACTGCGGTACTTCAATCATGATTCTGCCAACCACCGGCTGTCACACTGTGGCGTGCGGAACGCCCGGACGTACCTTGATCGCCTCGCTGTCCTTGAATTTTGCGTCGGGCGGCAGCACCAGTTCCGCCGAGCGCACATGATGCGCCGAAGGATTCAGGGCCGGCGGCGCCACGCCTTTCTGCAGCGCGAGGGCGGCGCGGCGCAGGCGCTGGCGCGTCAGAATGATGATGTTGTCGGTGGAGATGAGATGCTCTTTGGTGCGGTCCTGGATCGGGCCCATGCTTTCCTGCATCGCCGAGTCCTGCATGCCGATGCCGTCGACGCCGCTGTAGGTCTTGCCGGTTCTCTGCGCTTCGCGGTCCATCAGGTAATCGTTGCCCTTGTTCTGCACCGGCCTGAAGGTGCCCGGGATCAGCTTCGCATGGACGCCATGGCCTTCCTTCATCGCCGCCACTTCCTTGTCGGTGAGTTCGCGCGTGGGCAGGTAGTCGAAGCTCCAGGTCCAGCAGTGCTCGTCGTCGATCGGCACCCAGAAATGCCCGTGGACCGGGTGGGCGGCGCGCGGCGCGACAGTGGTGAAGCAGGGCATGACCCAATGCATCACGCGCCAGTAATAGTTGCCGCCCTCGGCCTTGCGGCGCGCACCGATCAGCAGGCCGCCCTCCGACTCGACCGCTTCGAATTTCGCCTCGAGATCGGTCAGCGTGTACTGCGCGCCTTTCGCGCCTTGGAACAGCGGATCATTCACCAGCCCGCTTTTATGCAGGAACAGCGAGTGGTTGGGATCGAGGCCGCCTTCCATCGACTGCAGATAGTTGGATTCCTGCAGGCGCTTGGAGATGAAGCGATGCTTCGGGCCGACCATGGCGAACTCGAATTCCGGCAGGGGCGGCTGCAGCTCCGGCGGACCCATGTAGGTCCACAGCACGCCGCCGCGCTCGATCAGCGGATAGGCGGTCAGCTTGATCTTTTCCGCATAGCCGCTTTCCACCGGCTCGGAAGGCACTTCCACGCACTGGCCGGTGACATCGTATTTCCAGCCATGATAGGGGCAGCGCAAGCCATCCTGCTCATTGCGGCCGAACCAGAGCGACACGCCGCGGTGCGCGCAGAACTCGTCGATCAGGCCGAGCTTGCCGGCGCTGTCGCGAAACGCCAAGAGGCGCTCCGACAGCAGCTTGACGCGCACCGGCGGGCAGTCGGGTTCCGGCAGTTCTTCCGCCAGCAGGGCGGGCAGCCAGTAGCGGCGGAACAGCTCGCCCATCGGCGTGCCGGCCCCGGTGCGGGTGAGCTGTTCATTCTGTTCTCTGGTAGTCATCTTCTTCTCCGTAAAATTTTTATCGCTCGTCGGCCGCGACCTGATGAGACAGGAATACTTCGCGGCGTTCGCGCGCCGAGGTCAGGACTGCCTGGCTCACTTCCATCGTGGCCTTGCCCCATTCGCCGCTGTGCAGCGGCGCGTGGTCCTTGACGACGGCGTCGTAAAACTCGTCGATTACCGCGCATTTGTCCGGGAATGCCCGGCCGCGCGGAATCGCGATTTCGCGGCAGCCTTCCCTGCCGTACACCAGCAATCCATCCGCCGAAGGCCGCATGTCGCCGTAAGCGCATGTCACGATGGTGACGCCGCAGTGCGGATGATGCCACTGCGCCGGAACGGCGGTCGCGGCGCCGGTTGCAGCGCCGTAGGCGGACGCCGACTTGAAAGCGCCTTCGGCCTGGCTATCGTCGAATCTGCGCAGCGCCGCCCGCGCGCTTCCATGCCGGCCGCCGCGCTTGTCCTCGCCCCCTTCGCCGACCCAGAAATGAA
>JAQGLQ010000326.1 GCA_028292785.1 Noviherbaspirillum sp.
CAGAGCAAAACAGAGCAATCGAGATCATGATCAGCCGCTTCGACATGCGAGCCACCTTGCGCTTCAGCGCGCGGACGGCTGTCGCGCTGACGCTCGGCCTGCTCGCCGCATGCTCGACCTTGCCCAACGTCGACAGGCTGCAAAAGGACGCCGTGGCGCCGCGCGAGGTGCCGACCATCGTGGCCGCGCGCGGCGAGTTGCCCGAAGCAAGAACGCGGGCATTGCTCGACAAGATGGCGGCGCAGGTCGGCCAGACCGACATCCTGAAAAGGCATATTGCGGCGGAAGAAGCTATCAGCGGTTCGCCGCTCGTCGCCGGTAACAGAGTGGTCCTGCTCGATGACGGACCGGCCACGATCAGGGCGATGACCGGCGCGATCCGCGCCGCGCGCCATCATGTTCATCTTGAAACCTATATCTTCGAAGACGACGAGATCGGACGCGCGCTGGCCGATCTGCTGATACAAAAGCAGGCCTCCGGCGTGCAGGTAGCGCTCATCTACGACAGCGCGGGCACGCTCGCGACGCCGCGCGAATTCTTCGACCGCCTGCGCAATGCGGGCGTGAAGGCGCTGGAATTCAATCCCGTCAATCCGCTCAATGCGAACGGCAACTGGGACATCAACCAGCGCGATCATCGCAAGCTGCTGGTGGTGGACGGCAGGATCGCTTTCACCGGCGGCGTCAATATCAGCCGCGTATATGGCAAGAGTTCGGTTCTTCAGAGTAAACGCAGGCCGCCCGAGACAAATGATGCGAACGAGGCCGCCTGGCGCGACACGCACATGCAAATCGAAGGTCCGGTGGTCGCCGAATTCCAGAAGCTGTTTCTGGGAACCTGGCAGCGCAAGACGGGACAGGCCCTGCCGGACGCGAACTTTTTCCCGCCGCTCGGAACCGCAGGACCGGCCCTCGTGCGCGCCCTGGGCAGCACCGCCGACCGGGATGACTTCAGCATTTACGAAACATATATTTCAGCGCTGGCGAGCGCCGACAAGTATGCGCACCTGACCACGGCCTACTTCGTGCCCGACAAGCAGATCGTCAAGGCCATGAAGGATGCGGCGGAGCGCGGCGTCGACGTGCGCATCATCTTCCCGAGTTTTACCGACCACGCGATGATCCTTTACGCGAGCCGTTCCTATTACGACGAACTTCTCGCATCCGGCATCCGCGTCTACGAGCGCAACCGCGCGATGCTGCATGCGAAGACCGCCGTCATCGACGGCGTCTGGTCCACGATAGGATCGACCAATCTCGACATGCGCAGCTTCCTGCACAACGATGAAATCAATGCAGTGATACTGAGCATCGAGTTCGCCGAACGCATGGAATCCCTCTTTCAGCGCGACCTCGCCGAATCGACGGAGATCACGAAGGAGCAGTGGAGCCGGCGCGGCATCGGGCAACGCATGCGCGAATGGGCTGTGCGCCTGTTCGCTTACTGGCTCTAGCGGCAGTGATTCGACGATAAAGTTTTTATCCAGTCCTGTCTTCCCCTCCCGCACTGAAACCGGATTGTCTCGATATGTATCGGACGTGGAACTATTCATTGTTCAACTGTCTTAGATACTTGTCTTGATTAAAAGCCAAGCCAGAGCTCGCATGAATATATGCAGCCTCCTTGCGCGCCGATTTTTTGTCCATCGGCATTCATCCCTTCAGTGGAACCAATGTGAACAACAACGACAACCAGCCTGTCGGGCGTATCCTGGCCGCCCTATCGATATGTCTCACGCTCTCTGCCTGTGGCAGCGGGGGCGGAGGCAGCGCCGATGCGCCACGGACCTCTGCGTTGGGAACGGCGCCCGCCGCGCAAACCGTACAGGCCGCTTCGGTGCAAGCCACGCTCGAAGTGCCGCGTTCGCTGGCGGACGCAGCGCCATTCAACGAAACAAGAAGCCTGAATGTGCCGCCCGGCTTCGGCATCCGCTTGTGGGCGCGTGTCAGCGGCGCGCGGTTTCTTGCGCGCGCACCGAATGGCGACATTCTGGTATCGGTCCCCGGCGAAGGGAAAGTCGTCTTGCTGAGGAACCGGCCGGACGACGTGCCGGAGCAGTTCACGTTCGCCAGCGGCCTGCGCAAGCCGCATGACATGGTTTTCCGCACCATTGGCGATACCACCTACGTGTATATCGCTGAAACCCACCGGGTGACGCGTTCGGTCTATCAGTCCGGCCAGACCGCATCGGCGGAAAGACAGGTAGTGGTCGACAACCTGCCCGATTCGTCGACGCCCGAACTGCAAGGCTCCTATGGACATGAGCTGAAGAACATCGCGTTCGGTCCCGACAACAAGCTCTATGTGTCGATCGCATCCTCCTGCAACGCATGCACCACCGATAACGACAGCAACCCGGTGCGCGGCGCGATTCATCAATACAATGCCGACGGCAGCGACGCCCGCCTGTACGCACGCGGGCTGCGCAATGCGGAGGGACTCGACTTCCTTCCAGGCACCGACCGGCTCTGGATCACGGTGAACAACCGGGACGACATCTCCTTTCCGCTCGATACCGACTTCGACGGCGACGGCGTCAACGACCTCGGCAGGATCGTACCGGGATTCACCGACGACAATCCGCCGGAGCTGTTCACCGCAGTGCGCGATGGCGGCAATTACGGCTGGCCGTTCTGCAACAGCGTGCCCAACGCGGCGATGTCGAACCTCGAACTGAGGCGCGACCATGACAACAACCGGGATGGAGCGCGGCTCGACTGTGCTTTGGCGGATCGGGCATCGAAAGGAATTCAAGCCCATGCCGCGCCACTGGGCTTCAGCTTCCTGCATGACTCCAATGCGCCCGCGGCGTATCGCAAGGGTGCTGTCGTCGCTCAGCATGGCTGCTGGAACTGCACCACGCTCAAGGCTGGCTACAAAGTGACGTATTTTCCACTCGATGATGCCGGCAATGCGGGGGCCGAGGTGGATCTGGTCAGCGGATTCGTGACCGATGCGGTTGGGCGCAGATTTTGGGGGCGGCCGGTGGATGTGATTGCGGATGCAGGGGGTAGGATTCTGATTTCGGATGATTATGCGGGGGCGGTTTATCAGCTTTATCAGAAGGGGACGCTTTGAGTGCGCGAGCCAAGCGATGTTTACTTTCAAGCGTCTACACTGCACCCTGCATCCCTTACCCCCGCTCCGAAAAAACCCCGATCGCCTCCATCGCCTCGGCATCCGGCTCGCGCGGCACGATCGCGCTTTCGCGCACGGCGCGCGCCCACGGTTCGTTGTAATCCGCCGGCATCACGACCGGCACGCGCAGGCAGACGCTCTGCGTCGGCAGCACCTGCCTCCAGTCGCGAATCAGCTGGGCATAGGCGGTGCCGACGGGACGGATGCGCCGCTCCAGATCGTAGAGGCCGCGCGGATTGATGCGGCCGTTGTTCTCCCGCAAGGTGGTGTCCCAGTCGACCTGGTCGGTCAGCGAATACCAGGTGAAACCGACCACCGGCACGCCGTCATTGCGCACGCGGAGCACATTGGCCCATTCCTTGCGCAGCCAGCGCTCGGCTTCGTTGCCCCGGCGGCCTTCATCGAGATTGGTCTCGGTATGCATGACGGGCAGCCGGTAGCGCTCGTAATACTGATTGGTGATCACTGAATAACCGTAGATTTCTCCCGGCGCGCGGGTGCTGCCGTCGGCGGCCACCAGGTGTTCGTTGGTCGCGTAATAATCGTTCCCCATGATGCAATGGTGCTTGAGGTTATTGCGCAGGAAGAAGTGATACTCGTTGCGCGTCATGCCGTTGTCCATCAGGTATTCATACATTTCGGAATCGACGCGGCGCCCGTAGTTGAGGTCGAGCGAAAGAAAGCGGCGCGCATTGGCGAGTTCGGCCGGCTTGATCGCCTGCGGATTCTCGGCATGGTAGTACTCCGACGATTCGCTCTGGATGAACAGTGCATCCGGCCGCACATGCAGGATGGATTGCATCGCCAGCACGTTTGCCTTGACGATATGCTTGAGCGCGGTCACGAATGCGCGATCGCTTTTCAACTGTTCATTCCAGAAGCCATACAGCGCCGAAAACATCGCGCAGATGAACATCTCGTTGACCGGCGTGTACAACTGGACCCAAGGATAACGCTGCGCGAACGCATGGGCGTATCTGCAGAAAATTCTCGGGAAGTCGGGATTCTGGAAATTGCCCAGCCAGTCGGGAACGCCGAAATGGCAGAGGTCGACGATCGGCGCGATGTTTCGCCTGCGCAGCTCATTGAAGGTTTCGTCGGCGAAGGACCAGTCATAGTTTTCCGGTCCGACCAGCGTGGTATGCAGGGGCGGCCCGTAGCGGAGAAAGGAAATGCCCATCTCCTCCACCAGCTTGAAGTCGGTGCGCCAGTGCCGGTAATGCCCGCACTTCTCCATTTCATCCATGCGCAACGTGCCGCCCTGTATGGTCGGAATGCTGTTCTCGATTCCCGTCGCGAAAATGAAGCCGTATGTCATGAGTGTCTCCAGTCACTTTGCCGATAAGGCCCAGCTTACGCCTGTTTTACGCCTGTTACGCAATGGACTCAATGAAGCGCTGTCGATCCGGCACGCCGCGCAGCTTTTACAGCGCGGGAGTAAAGCTTACATGTGACCGCAAATCACCGTGAAGGCAGGCATGTTCGCTCGCGGCATGACGCACGGTTTCATCATGCCGCGCCGGGCTGGCATGCATACTGCAGCAGCCTTGCCGGACCATTCCATGCCCGCCTCGGGCCACATATCTTCCGCTTCCGTTCGTCACCGCATCGCGATGAAGCGGCGTGCAATTCATTCTCTCTCCTTCTTCATCGATACATCATGAGCACGATCATTGGCGACACCCTTCCGCATCATCATGCGGAAGAACATCCGCATGGCTGGCGCAGATGGCTACTGACCACCAACCACAAGGACATAGGAACGCTGTACCTCTGGTTTTCATTCGTGATGCTGCTGGTGGGCGGCCTGCTGGCGATGCTGATCCGCGCGGAGCTGTTCCAGCCGGGCCTGCAGCTGTTCCAGCCGCAGTTCTATAACCAGCTGGTCACCCTGCATGGACTCATCATGGTGTTCGGTGCGATCATGCCGGCCTTCGTCGGTTTCGCGAACTGGATGATCCCGCTGCAGATCGGCGCGTCCGACATGGCATTCGCGCGCATGAACAATTTTTCATTCTGGCTGCTTCCGCCCGCGGGGATATTGCTGCTCGGCTCGATGCTGATGCCCGGCGGCGCGACGGGAGCCGGCTGGACCATGTATCCGCCGCTGTCGATACAGATGGGGCCGGGCATGGACCTGATGATCTTCGCGGTCCACCTGATGGGCGCTTCTTCCATCATGGGTGCGATCAATATCATCACGACCATTCTCAACATGCGCGCGCCCGGCATGACGCTGATGAAAATGCCGATGTTCTGCTGGACCTGGATGGTCACCGCGTATCTGCTGATCGCCGTGATGCCGGTACTGGCCGGCGCGGTGACCATGCTGTTGACCGACCGGCATTTCGGCACGTCTTTCTTCAATGCCGCCGGCGGCGGCGACCCGGTGATGTTCCAGCATCTCTTCTGGTTTTTCGGACACCCCGAGGTGTACATCATGATCCTGCCGGCCTTCGGCATCATTTCGCAGGTGGTGCCGGCTTTTTCCCGCAAGCCTTTGTTCGGCTATGCATCGATGGTGTATGCCACTTCGGCGATCGCGATTCTGTCGTTCATCGTCTGGGCCCATCACATGTTCGCCACCGGCATTCCTGTCACCGGGCAGCTTTTCTTCATGTACGCGACCATGCTGATCGCCGTGCCGACCGGCGTGAAGGTATTCAACTGGATCGCGACCATGTGGAGAGGTTCGATGACGTTCGAAACGCCGATGCTGTTCGCTGTCGGGTTCATCTTCGTGTTCACGATGGGCGGCTTCACAGGTCTGATCCTGGC
>JAQGLQ010000056.1 GCA_028292785.1 Noviherbaspirillum sp.
CCGATGGAATCATAGTGGCCGGTGCCGGCCGGGTCGGCCACCACATGGCCGAGCTGCTTGAATTCGGACAGACTCATGGTCGCGCTTCTTACCAGCGGATGCGACTGCCGCACCACGCAGACATAGCGGTCGCTGAACAGGAATTGCTGGGCGATGCCCTTGGGCGGGCTCGCGACGAAGCCCACCGCCAGATCGAGGTCGCCCGAGGACATCGCGCCGAACAGTTCGCTGGTGCCGGTCACCCTGGTTTGCAGCTTGACGCCGCGCGCGTGGCTTTCGAGGTATTTGACGATCGACGGCAGGAATACCTGCTCGCCGATGTCCGTCATGGCGATGCGGAACGTCCTTTGCATAGTGGCGGGATCGAAGGAAACCTTTTCGAGCGTGGCGCGGATCATTTGCAACGCGGTCGCCACCTGAGCGGCCAGATTGTCGGCGAAGGGCGTCGGCTGGAGGCCGCGCGGCAGTCGCACGAATAGCGGGTCGCGGTACATATCCCTCAGGCGCGCCAGCGCATGGCTCATCGCCGGCTGGCTCAGACCGAGGACCGCGCCGGCGGACGTCAGGTTCCTGGTCCTGTAAACAGTGTCGAACAGCTCCAGCAGGTTGAGGTCGACCTGGCGGGTGATCGGCTTGCGGTGAATTTCTGACATGGGTCGTCATTCGTGGGGCGAATGACGATGATTAGAACATTTCATTTCCCAAGTGTCCACGCGGTCCTTAGTATCCGATCAACAAGAAGAGATAACGAGGATGACAAATGAACAATTCAGGCCAGGTCGCGGCGGACCCGCGCGCGTTCGTCGTGGACGATCCCGCCACGTCGACATTCAAGGTCGACCGCGGCGTCTATCTAGAGCAATCGCTGTTCGACCAGGAGATGCTCCGGATTTTCGAAGGTTCATGGATCTACCTTTGCCATGAGAGCGAAATCCCCAACGCGGGCGATTACGTCAGTGTTTACATGGGCCGTCAGCCGGTGGTGGTCAACCGCCGCAAGGACGGCACCGTAGGCGGTTTCGTCAATGCCTGCTCCCATCGTGGCACGGTGCTGGCCCCGCTGCGCAAGGGGACCGCGCGCAATTTTACCTGCCGCTTCCACGGCTGGACGTATAACGACAGCGGCCGCTGCATCAAGATCAAGAATGAAGCAGCCGGCGCCTATCCGGAGAACGCGGAAGGCACCGCCGGTGCGCATCTGAAAATGATTCCCTGCGTCGAGAGCTACAAGGGATTCGTGTTCGGCAGTCTCCGCCCCGACGTCGGCAGCCTGAAGAGTTCGCTCGGTGCGGCCGCGGTATGGGTCGACCTTCTGACCGATCAATCGCCCGACGGTCTCGAGGTGCTGCCCGGCGAATCGACCTACATCATTCGCGGCAACTGGAAGATGGGCGGCGAGAACGGCGTCGACGGCTACCATGTCAGCACCGTGCACCGGGTGTTTGCGGCCGCCATGGCGATGCGGGAAGAGGCCGCCAACCTGAGCGGCGTCGCCAAGACCGAAGCGGGCCGCATCAACGGCACCGTGCCGACCGGCTGCGTGGACTTCGGCAACGGCCACTGCGCCATCTGGGCCGAGCGCGAGAATCCCGAAGCCGCGCCGCTGTACGAAGCCAAGGACCGCCTGCTGCAAGCGTATTCGGAAGCCAAGGTGTCGTGGATGATTGACATCGGCCGCAATCTCTACCTGTTCCCCAACGTGCTGATCATGGATCAGCCGTCGACGCAGATCAGGACCATCCGGCCACTGTCTCCCGGCAGGGCGGAACTGAAGGTGCAATGCATCGCGCCCAAGGGCGAGAGCATGACGGCGCGCCAGGCACGCATCCGCAAGTTTCTCGATTTCTACCTGCCCACCGGGATGGCGACTTCCGACGATATCGCTGCACTGGAAGACACCTTCATCGGCGGGCAAGGAAGGCTGAGCCGCTGGACCGATTATTCGCGCGGCATGGCCAGCGCGGTGCCGGGCCCGAAATATGAGCGCCTGGCGGCGATCGACTGCAATGCGGTCGCGGTATCGGCCAACTGGGATCATGAGATCCTTTATCACGGCTACTACCGCCGCTGGCTCGAGCTCATGACGGAAGAGAAAACAGCATGATCACCGATCCGCAACTCTATTCCGAAGTGGCAAGCCTCCTGGCGCGGGAGGCACTGCTGCTCGACGAGCAGCGCTGGCGCGACTGGCTTGCCCTGCACACTGAAGACATGGTGTACTGGGTGCCCGCGTGGCAATCCGATTTCAAGCTCACCGATGATCCGAAGATCCAGTTGAGCCTGATGTACAGCGAATCGCGGCTGGGGCTGGAAGAGCGCGTGTTCCGCATCGAGAGCGAGGACTCGTTCGCTTCCATGCCCCCGGACCGCACCACCCACATCACCTCCAACATTCTGGTGAACGCCGCCGACGGCAACGACACGGTCGAGGTATCCGCCACCTGGATGGTGCACAGCTATGGCGTGCACGGCACCGCGACGCGCGGCGGCCGCTATTACTACACCCTGCGCCGGACGGAGA
>JAQGLQ010000058.1 GCA_028292785.1 Noviherbaspirillum sp.
GACCATGGAAGAGATCGTCGAAAGCGTCAAGCGGGTCACCGATATCATGGGCGAGATCACCGCCGCCAGCCAGGAACAGACGGCCGGAATTGAACAAGTCAACCAGGCGATCAGTCAAATGGACCAGGCCACGCAGCAGAACGCATCGCTGGTGGAGCAGGCGGCGGCCGCATCCGAAGCGATGCAGGATCAGGCGAGCAAGCTGGCGCAGGTGGTCAGCGTGTTCAAGCTGGACAGCAGCCAACTGACGACGTCGACGCCCATGGCCGAAGTGCGCAGCGCGCCGCGCGCGCAAGCGCCGGCGGCGGCACCGCGGCTGCGTGCCCGTGAGGCCGTGTCGGTAGCCGCGCCGCAGCCGCGCCGGATCGCGAAGGCCGAGACGGTCGGAGATGAGTGGGAAGAGTTCTAACATGCCGGCGCGCAACGAGCGCGCCGATGCGAAAGCAGACCAAGAGCCGCCCCGAAACGGGCGGCTCTTTTACCGTTTGGAGGAAGCCATCTTGCAGTACCCGATTACCCCGGACGGACGTTATTTCCTGGTGCGGGGCCGCCTGTGGCGCTGCAGCGATCCGCATCTTTCCGCGGACACGCGCAAGCGCCTGGTCAATGAACTGATGGCCGCGCGCAGGGCGGTAGCGATGTCCAAGCGCGCAGGAGACCAGCGCGCACTCGCGGCGGCGCGCTCGGCGGTGGACGCGGCGAAGACGGCGCTTGGCGAACGCGGAGCGCCGTGGTGGCACGACTGCGCTCCGGACTATAACCGTCGCCTGGCGAAAAACACGCCCTATGCCGAGTGGTGGACGGGGCAAGAGGCGTCGGCGGACGCGCGTGGCTGATCCCGGAACGGCAGCCATCTATTTTTCAGCGAAGGCCGTTGCCTCTGCCACGGCTGCGAAAGAGGACAGCCGGGTCAGAGCAGCAGCTTGTCGAGCGTGATCGGCAAATCCCGCATGCGCTTCCCGGTCGCGTGAAACACGGCGTTCGATATGGCCGCCGCCACGCCGGTGATGCCGATCTCCCCGATGCCTTTCGCGCCGAGCGCATTGATGTGTGGATCGTCTTCGTCGACGATCACGATATCGATGTCGCCGATGTCGGCGTTGACCGGCACATGATATTCGGCGAGGTTGGCATTGACCGCGCGACCGTAGCGCGGGTCGTATTCCGTCGCCTCCATCAGCGCCATGCCGACGCCCCATACGATGCCGCCCATCAGCTGGCTGCGTCCGGTCTTCTCGTTGAGCAGCCTGCCGACGCCATAGCTCGCGACGATGCGCGGCACGCGTACCGTCCCCAGGTCGGCATCGACATGCACTTCGGCGAATACCGCGCCGAACGCATGCATCGCGAACTTTTTCCTCTCGTCGCCGGGCCTGGCGCTGGCCATTGCTTCCACAGGCTGTCCGTCGTGACGGGCGATGAGAGCAGTGAGCGTTTCGCGGCGCCGCGGATCGTCCCGCCGCAGCAGCCAGCCATTTTCCAGCGCGGCATCGTCCGCGCCGGCACCGAACAGCGGGGATGCCGGATCGGCGGTTGCTATCTCGAGCAGCTTTTTGCGCAGGGCGCCGGCGGCCGCCCGTACCGCCGGCGCGACGCTGGCGGCCGAATTGGAACCGCCCGACACCGGGGCTTCAGGCATTACCGTGTCGCCCAGTTCGAAGCGGACTTGATCGAGGGGCACGCCGAGCGCGTCGGCTGCCACCTGCGTCATGATGGTATAAGTGCCCGTGCCCAGATCCTGCGAGCCCGACTGTACCAGCACGATTCCGTCGGGCAGGATGCGGGCCAGGGCGGACGCTTCCTTGCGGTTGGCGGGATAAGTGGCGGTGGCCATGCCCCATCCTGTCAGCATGCGGCCATCACGCATGGAGCCGGGCGCGGCGGTGCGGCGCGACCAGCCGAAGCGTTCGGCTCCCGCACGGTAGCACTCGCGCAGGGATTTGCTTGAGAACGGCTTATCCTTCTGCTGATCCCAGTCGGCATGGTTGCGAAGGCGGAAGTCGAGCGGATCGATGCCGAGCGCATACGCCATTTCATCCATCGCGACTTCCAGCGCGAAGGTGCCGGTCGCCTCGCCGGGCGCGCGCATGAAGGTCGGCGTGCCGATATTCATTTTGGCGAGACGGTGGCTGGTGTGCTGGTTGGCGCATTGATACAGCATGCGCGTGGTCAGGGCGGCAGGCTCGAGCCAGTCCTCGATGAAGGAGGTGCTCGCGGTCACCTCATGCCGCATCGCCGTGATGGCGCCGTCCTCGCCGGCCGCGATCATCAGCCGCTGTTCGGTATTGGGACGGCCGCCGACCGGGCCGAACATCTGCGGCCGGTCGAGCGCGATCTTCACCGGGCGGCCGACACTGCGCGCCGCCATCGACGCCAGCACCACGTGCGACCACACCGATCCCTTGCAGCCGAAGCCGCCGCCGACGTAAGGGCAGATCACGCGCACCTGTTCCGGCGCGATGCCGAGCGTCTTGGCGACGGTCTTCTTCACGCCCGTGATGTATTGGGTGGAATCGTACAAGGTCAGCCCGTCGCCGTCCCACGCGGCGATGGTCGCGTGCGGCTCCATCGGATTGTGGTGCTCCATCGGCGTGGTATAGGTGAAGTCCACCCGCCGCGCCGCGGCGCGGATGCCGGCATCCATATCGCCGCGGCTGGTGTCGGCTTCTTCATCCTTGGCCTTTTCCGGCCGGTGGGCCGACAGCCTGGCCTGCTCGAAATCGAGCACGGGGTCGGCGCGCAGATACTCGACCCGTACATGGCGCGCCGCGTCGCGCGCGCGTTCCAGCGTATCGGCCACCACCAGAGCGATCGGCTGATTGTTGTAGTGAACGGCGTCGTCCTGCAACAGATTCAGGACGCGGCCCGCGGGCGGGGACCCGGCTCCGGCCCTGCCGCCATCAGGCAGGCGCGGCGCGTTAAGATGGGTCATCACGAGCAGCACACCCGGCATGCGCGATGCCGCGTCGGTGTCGATGGCGCTTATCCGGCCGCACGGAATCGTGCTTAGCAACAGCACCGCATGCGCGACGCCCGGCAGCGGATGCTCGGCGGAATAGCGGGCGGCGCCGGTTACCTTCAGCCGGCCGTCGGTTCGATCGATGGGTTGCCCGGTCACGCTCATGCCGTTTCTCCCGCGATGCGCAGCGCCCGGATCACCGACCGGCGCGTCAGCTCGACCTTGAATGCATTGTGCGCACACGGCCGGGCGCCACGCACCGCGGCATCAGCCGCTTCCTGCAGCGCCGCATCGTCAAGCCGGCGGCCCAGCAGGGCGGTTTCGGCATCGGTGGCGCGCCACGGCTTGTGGGCGACCCCGCCCAGCGCGATCCGCGCTCCGCGCACCACGCCATCGCGCAGATCAAGCGCCGCCGCCACCGATACCAGCGCAAAGGCATAGCTCGCGCGGTCTCGCACCTTCAGGTAATGCGCATGCGCGGCGAACTGCGATGCCGGCAGGTCGACGGCGGTAATCAGTTCCTCGGGTGCGAGCACGGTGTCGAGTTGTGGAGTATCGCCGGGCAGCCGGTGGAAATCGTTGACCAGGATCGCGCGTTCGCCCCTCGGCCCCTGGACCCTGACCACCGCATCGAGCGCGGCAAGCGCCACGTTCATGTCGGATGGATTGACCGCGATGCATTGTTCGCTCGCGCCAAGGATGGCATGCATGCGGTTATGGCCTTCCTTTGCCGCGCATCCGGAACCAGGGGTGCGCTTGTTGCACATGTCGAAGGCGGGATCGTAAAAGTAATGGCAGCGGGTGCGCTGCATCAGGTTGCCTCCGAGTGTCGCCATATTGCGCAACTGCGCCGATGCCCCGGATAACAGCGCCTGGGCCAGCAAGGGATAGCGCTGACGGATCAAGGGATGGTTTGCGGTGTCGCTGTTGCGTGCGAGTGCGCCGATGCGTACTGCGCCGTCCGGGAGTTGGGTGATCCCTGCCAGAGCGAGATGATTGACGTCCACCAGTCGGATCGGCTGCTCCACGCCTTGCTTGACGAGATCCAGGAGGTTGGTGCCGCCGCCGATGAATTTGGCGCCAGGCTGTTGCGCCTGCCGGATCGCGTCGTCGATATCTCTCGCGCGATGGTAGGAAAGGGAATGCATGGTTTCAAGCCCCGTTGTTCGCCACGATGCGGATAGCCGAGACGATGTTGGGATAGGCGCCGCAGCGGCAGATGTTTCCGCTCATGCGCTCGCGGATTTCATCGTCCGTCAGTGCGACTGACGCGGCACGCACGTCCGGCGTGACCGCGCTCGCCGTGCCGGCGCGCACTTCGTCGAGAAGGGCGGCGGCGGAACAGAGCTGGCCCGGCGTGCAATAGCCGCACTGGAAGGCATCGTGCTCCAGAAACGCCTCTTGCAGAGGATGCAACGCGTCGCCCTGCGCCAAACCTTCGATGGTGGTGATGTCCTTTCCTTCCTCCATGATCGCCAGCGTCAGGCACGAATTGATGCGCCGGCCGTTGACCAGTACCGTGCAGGCGCCACACTGGCCGCGGTCGCAGCCCTTCTTTGCACCGGACAATCCGATTACCTCGCGCAACGCATCCAGCAGGGTAACGCGCGGTTCGAGCGAAAGATCATAGGTTTTTCCATTGATGCGCAGGCTTACCGGCTGCGGCGGGAAATAGCAAGTTTCCATTGGGCTGGCATATTGATGCGGCTGACGAAGGCTGCAACGACAGCAATTTCGATGCCAGCCATGCAACATGGTGAGCCGTTCACCAGGAAGCAAGGTCTCTGCGTAAGCTTTACAAACGCGTCAATATTTTTTACCGGCGCCGCATGATTTAGTGCGCATGAACAGCTTGCGTCGGGGAACTTTCACACCTTTGTTGCGCCAAAGAATATTCCTGATTCGCGGCTTGCGGTCCGGCAAACTTCGCATGGATGACAAGATGACACAGACGGCGCTTTCTTCACTGCCTCGCGACTGGCAGGACTGGATCACCAGCAATATCGCCCGCGGCTGCGACACCGCCGGATTGCAGGCGGCGATGGTCCGCGATGGACAGTTCGATCACCGGCTGGCGCTTGCCGCCATCGAAGAGGCACGCAGAAGCTCGCTCGCCGTTGTGCCGCGTCGCATCTCCATGCCCGTCATCGATACCAGTTCAAATACCATCCGCACACCCGACCGCACCATCGATGTTTTGCTGACCCTGGTCACGCCGCGCATCGTCGTGCTTGGTAATGTGCTCAGCGACGAGGAATGCGATGCATTGTGCGCCCACGCCGGACCGCGGCTTGAACGCTCGACGGTGCTGGGCGATACCGACACCGCCTCGCCGGCGATCGACGAGCGCCGCACCAGTCGAGGCGCGATGATCGGGCGCGGCGAAACACCCCTGGTGGCACGGGTCGATGCGCGGCTGGCGGCGATCGCCAATTGGCCGGTCGAGCGCGGCGAAGGATTGCAGATTCAGCACTACGAGGTGGGACATGAATACCGAGCGCATTTCGATTGGTTTGATCCGTCGCAGCCGGGGCCGGCAAAACAGATGGAACGGGGCGGCCAGCGCCTCGGCACCTTCGTGCTTTACCTCAATGACGTGGAGCGGGGCGGTGCAACCTCGTTTCCGGGCATCGGGCTGGAAGTGCAGCCGAAAAAAGGAAACGCGGTGTTCTTTGCCAACACTGACGAGTACGGCAATCCGGACCGGGCTACTTACCACGCCGGCATGCCGGTGGTGAATGGAGTCAAGGTGATTGCCAACAAATGGTTGCGGGAGCGGACTCACTAAACTGAACGCGACGGCACGAATGCGTCGGCTCGCGATCCAACTGGGGCGCGGGCGGGCTTCGGAGCGTCGTAGCCGCAAGGCCGGCCCGATGATCGATATCATCACCGCGGTGAATCATGGATTCCATTCGCGACCTCGTGTCAATCGTCGTCCTGACACATAATCGGGCCGACGATCTGCGCCGAACGCTGTCGCGCATGGTCGCTCTGCGCGCAGGATGCCCGGTGATCGTCGTCGATAATGCCTCCACCGATTCCACGGCAACGCTGGTCAAGCGCGAGTTCCCCTCCGCAACATTGATTTCCCTGCAGAACAATATCGGCGCGGCTGCGCGCAACATCGGCGTGCAACTGGCGCGCAGCCCGTACATCGCTTTTTGCGACGACGATTCCTGGTGGGCCGAAGGCTCCCTCGAGCATGCCGCACGCTTGCTCGATGCCTATCCGCAGGTGGCTGCCGTTTGCGCCCGCATCCTGCTCGGTTCCCAGCAACGCGAGGACCCCGTATGCAAGGTGCTGGCGTCGAGCCCCTTGCCACAGGCAGGACTGCCCGGCCCCGCGCTGTTCGGCTTCATCGCCTGCGCCACGGTATTTCGGCGCGAGGCATTCCTTGCAGCCGGCGGCTACGAGCCCCGGTTCTTCGTAGGCGGCGAAGAGGAATTGCTGAGCGTGGATTTGCTCGCGCAAGGCTGGAGCATCGTCTATGCGCCGGAACTCACCGTGCATCATCACCCGTCGCCGCATAGGGATAACCTGCGGCGGCGCCAGATTGTGCTGCGCAATGCAATATGGGTTGCCTGGCTGCGCCTGCCTTTTGCGAGCGCGCTGAGACAGACCTGGCGCGCCTGCCGCGCATCGCGCAACGGGCGGGTCGCGGCTGCCGCGCTGGTGGAAGCCCTCGGCCAGGCGCCGTGGGTGTGGCGCGAGCGCAGCGTCATGCCGCCCGACGTGCTGCGCCTGTACCGGCTGCTGCGCCACTGAACCCGGTGTTTGCGGGAGCATGCGGCATATATCAGACGAGACGCCTTCAGCTCCGCCGCGGCTTGTCTTCTCCGATCAGCAGACGGGTAGGGTCAAGATAGGTATGCTGCGGGACCTCGAGGTTCAACGGCGCCGGCACGTTCTTGAATACCCGCCCGGCCAGATCGAAGCGCGAACCATGGCATGGACAGTAAAAGCCGCCCGGCCAGTCCGCGCCGAGTTCGGCGGTCGCGTCCTTGTCGGGGCGGTATGACGGAATGCAGCCGAGATGTGTGCAAATGCCGATCGACACGAAGAACTCCGGCTTGATCGAGCGGGTACGGTTGCGCGCATAGGGCGGCTGTTCCGATCGCTTCGAGTCCGGGTCGGCCAGCTCGGGTTCGTCGGCGATCAGCGTCTTGAGCATGGCTTCAGTGCGGTGCACGATCCATACCGGCTTGCCGCGCCATTCGATGGTGGCCATCCGGCCCGGCGCGATTTTAGCGAGATCCGCTTCGACCGGCGCGCCTGCCGCCCGGGCGGCTTCGCTCGGCGCCATACTCGCTACAAAAGGCGTCAGCGCGGCGACCACGCCGACCCCGCCCAGGCCCGCGGTGGCAGCGAGTAAAATCCTTCTTCGGCGCACTTCACGAAAGCCGATAAGAGTGTCGACGGTATGCATGGCAAAGGTGTCCGGGGGTGAAGGGCATTCGGCTTGGGCGATGCAACCGATGTGCCCGATACCGCGGGTATCTTGAATGGGAAGCGGTGCGGCCTACTTGCGGTTTTCTTGGCTCGTCCGGCTTCATTTAAGGCTTCACCCGGATGTAATTACTGCATGGCGTCTGCAAATCGTTCCTCGCATGCGGCACTTCCTGTGGCGCAAATCAAGCCGCGAGGAAATTTTCCGGAACTTTCGATCCGGAAATGATGACAAAGGTATATGCTCGCGCGGCGGCTTTCGTCAGTAGCCGCGAATGCGCGGCTGAAAATAATTCGAGAGGAGACAGATGCGTTTTAAACTTTAAGGACGATTTCCATTGCAAACGATTGATCAGATGCATTGCGTCTGCGTCAGTAATGCCGCGCTTATATTGATCCAGGTCAAATGCTGCCCATCGCAGACGAAGACCATTGCTTTCAAAGCAGCTTTCTGCTCTTTCCCGGCCCTGACGAAAGAGCCAGTGTCATGTTTTTCCTCTCTCGGCGCCGCCTGCCGTTATCCTGCAAACACAATCCGTCAATCGCGGTAACCGGAATAAAGCATGCGACTACGATCATTCCATCTCTCATTGCGATTCATCCTTCCGCTCGCGCTGGTGCTCGGCCTGTTCGCCTATGCCATCGTGCCGCTGGTCGATAACCTCACGCTGCGCTGGTTCGTGCGCGAGCTCGATACGCGATCGCAGCTGCTGGCCAATGCACTGCAAGACCCGCTGCTGGACTATGTGCCGCAAAAGGCGGACCGCAAGATCAATCAGCTTTTCGACCGCGCAATCCAGGATGAGCGGCTGTTCGCCGTGGCCTTCTGCGACGCAAGCGGAAGGGTGCTCTACAAGACCGTGACCTATCCCGAATCACTGCATTGCGGCAATCCGCAGGTGCAGAACGGCATCCGCCAGTCGCTGATCACCACGCCCCAGGGCACGCTGCACATCACCGAAAGCACGCTCAATTCAGACTATGAGCGGCTTGGCAAGCTGATGCTGGTCAGCGACATGAGCTTCATCGAGCGCAGGAGCGAAGATACCCGGCGCTATGTGATCATGCTGTTCGCGTTGATGGCCGTGGTGATATCGCTGATCACCGTATTCATCGCGCACATGAGCTGGCGCGGATGGATCAACTCCGTGAAGCAGATATTACGCGGCGGGCATGAGGCGGCACCGCCATTATCGGCGCGCGAGGCACAGTCGGACGGGCCGATCACGCCGCCCGAGATCCGGCCTCTTGAAGGCGACCTGCGCACGCTCCTGCATGAACTCAATCTCGAGCGCCGCACGCGCGAGGATTCCACCCATTTATGGACGCCGGAAAAGCTGCGCACCCTGCTGCACGAACAGCTCGCCGGCGATGAAGTGATCGTCGTATCGAACCGCGAGCCATATCTGCACATGAAGACCCGCAGCGGCATCGAGGTGCGCCGCCCCGCCAGCGGGCTGGTGACCGCGGTCGAGCCGGTGATGCGGGCCTGCTCGGGAACCTGGATCGCCCACGGCAGCGGCACCGCCGACCGCGAATCGGTGGACCGCAACGATCGCGTGCCGGTGCCGCCGGCCAATCCCAGCTATACGCTGCGTCGGGTATGGCTGACCAAGGAGGAAGAGGAGGGCTACTACTACGGTTTCGCCAACGAGGGCTTGTGGCCGTTGTGCCATATCGCGCATGTGCGTCCGGTATTCAGGTCCTCGGACTGGGAGCAGTACGAGCGCGTCAACCAGCGCTTCGCCGACGCGGTCATCAAGGAGGCGCGCACCGACGACCCGGTGGTGCTGGTGCAGGACTACCATTTCGCCCTGCTGCCGCGCATGATCCGCGAGGTGCTGCCCAAGGCCACCATCATCACCTTCTGGCACATTCCATGGCCGAATCCGGAGTCGTTCGGCATCTGTCCATGGCGCGAAGAGATTCTCGAGGGTCTGCTGGGCAGCACCATTCTCGGCTTCCATACGCAGTTCCATTGCAAGAACTTCATCGAGACGGTCGACCGTTATCTCGAAACCCGCATCGAACATGAAGCATCGACCATCTCTTATGGCGGAAAACTGACGCAGGTAGAGCACTATCCGATTTCGATCGCCTGGCCCGAGGGCGAAGAAGCCGCGCAGCAGGGCAGCATCGCCGAGTGCCGTGCCGTGATCCGTCAGGAACTGGGGCTGGCCGAAGACCAGCTGCTCGGCGTCGGGGTCGACCGCCTTGATTACACCAAGGGCATCCTCGAACGCTTCCAGGCGGTGGAGCGCATGCTGGAGCAGCATCCGGCGCTGATCGGCCGCTTTACGATGGTGCAGATCGCCGCGCCCAGCCGCTCCTCGCTCGATGAATATCAAAACTTCGAAGGGCGGGTGCGCTCGCTGGTCCAGCGCATCAACAAGCGTTTTTCGAGCGGATCGTATGAACCGATCATCCTGAAACTGGAGCACCATACCTCCGATCAGGTGAATCGCTATTACCGGGCCGCCGATGTATGTCTGGTAACGAGCTTACATGACGGTATGAACCTGGTCGCAAAGGAATTCATTGCTTCCCGGGAGGACGAGCATGGCGTGCTGGTATTGAGCCAGTTCACTGGTGCCGCGCGGGAACTTCACGAAGCGCTCATAGTCAACCCGTATCATATCGAGCAAAGCGCGGAAGCGCTGTTTCGCGCCGTGACCATGCCCGAGGTGGAACAGCGCGAACGCATGCGCAGCATGCGTTCGCTGGTGAAGGACTTCAACATCTACCGCTGGGCCGGGCGCATGCTGCTGGATGCCGCACGCATGCGCCAGCGCGAAAAAATCATGTCGAAGATCCGCTCCCATAGTCGCAAATCCTTGCGCCGCGTCGTTTGAGGCTGGCATGGAATGGAGTAAAGTCGGTGTCCGGCCGCATTCTCCGGCGTAGTCATGTAACGTCGTTGCCGCCGTTCGATCCAGATGATGACAGGCCCTATGACCTTATTGTTTTCAGAACATGGGCGCGAGCGCTTCGATGCGATCGTCAAGCCCGGCATATTGTGCGCGTTCGATTTCGATGGAACGCTGTCGCCCATCGTCGCGCAGCCCGACCGTGCCTCGCTGGCACCGGATCTGATGCGGGAGCTGATCGAGCTGTCCGCCTATGCGCCGGTCGCAATCATTACCGGCCGCTCGGTGGAGGATCTGCGATCGCGCCTCGGATTCAAGGCCGATTACATCATCGGCAATCATGGGCTGGAGGGCCTGCCCGGATGGGAGGGCCGCAGCGAGCACTATGAAAAACTCTCCGCCGGCTGGCGCGACCAATTGAGCGCGGCGCTGCGCCGCCACGGCTTTCAGGAATCGCAGATCTGGATTGAAAACAAGCGATATTCGCTGTCGCTGCATTATCGGCTGGCGCATGACCGCGATGCGCTTGGCACGCGGCTGGCGAAGGTTCTTGAGACGCTGACGCCGGCGCCGAGGGTGGTGGCCGGAAAATATATTTTCAACCTGCTTCCTGAAGAAATGATCAACAAGGGCACCGCGCTGGAACAGCTGATGCGCGTCACCGGGGCGACCAGCGCGATCTACGTGGGGGACGACGTCACCGACGAAGATGTGTTCCGTCTGCGCCGGACCGATGTGCTGTCGGTGCGCGTCGAACCGGAAGCCGAAAGCGCCGCTCCGTATTTTCTTGAAAAGCGCCAGGATGTATCGCAGCTGCTGTATGCACTGATCGCGCGCCTGCGCGATCAGCAGGCGAAAAACTGGACGCGAACGCATACCGTCAACACTGCATGAATCCTTGCCGGGCTTTTCCCCTTGGCCGCCGGCCGCACGGCGGCTGTCCAGCGAGGGCGAAAGCACGACCGCGCACAATTTCGTATGATAGAAGTACCCAAAGTTCTCATGAACGGACAACCCATGAATACACTAGACCTCGGGCTCATCGGCAATTCACGTACGAGCGCTTTGATCGACCGGAATGCTTCCATCGTCTGGTGGTGCTATCCCTTTTTTGACAGCGATCCGATCTGTTGCGCGCTGCTGGAGCCGGGTGAATCCGACAAGCCGTACGGAATGATCGATGTGCAGCTCGAGGGTATGGTAAAGAAGGAACAGGAGTACGAGCGCAATTCCGCGATACTCACCACGCGCTTTGCCGACGACGCCGGCAACAGCATCGAAGTCGTCGATTTCGCGCCGCGCTTCTACCTTCATGGCCGGCTGTTTTCGCCATCGATGCTGGTTCGTATCATCCGCCGTACTTCGGGCCGGCCGCGCATCGCGCTGCGCGTGAGGCCGGGCATCGATTACGGCCGCGCGCGCGCCGAAATGCGTTGCGGCGCGCACCACATTTCCTTCTCGGGCATGTCGCAGGCGATGCGGATCACCACCGATGCGCCGGTGTCCGCGATCACCGACGAACGGCCGTTCTTCCTGCAAGACAGCATCACGCTCCTGATGGGGCCCGACGAAACGGTGGACGGCGCGCCGCATGAAATAGGCCGCTCGTTTTATGAAAACACCCGCGCCTACTGGCACCGCTGGGTGCGTTCGCTCGCCATTCCGTTCGAATGGCAGGATGTGGTGATCCGGGCCGCGATCACGCTCAAGCTCAACGCTTTCGACGATACCGGAGCGATCATCGCGGCGGTCACCACCTCGATTCCCGAGCACAGCAACAGCGGACGCAACTGGGATTATCGTTACTGCTGGCTGCGCGACGCCTACTTCGTGGTCAATGCGCTCAACAGCCTGGGCGCGACCACCACCATGGAGCACTACCTCGAATACATCCTGAACATCATCGCCGACACGCGCGACGTGCCGCTGCAGCCGGTGTACGGCATACGCCGCGAGGCCATGCTCGACGAGCGGGTCGCGCCATCGCTGTCGGGCTATCGCGGCATGGGGCCGGTTCGCGTAGGAAACTCCGCCTACTACCAGGTGCAGAACGATGTGTTCGGCGAAGCCGTAC